>QMRZ01000006.1 GCA_003649495.1 Thermoprotei archaeon
AGGGGAACGTGAGATGGGTTTAGATCGTCGTGAGACAGATCGGTCTCTACCTGCCGGGGGCGTTGGCCGCCTGAGGGTATGGTCCGCTCAGTACGAGAGGAACGGCGGGCCGCGGCCTCTAGTCTACCGGCCGTCCGGCAGGGCGAAGCCGGGCAGCCACGCCGTGCGGGGATAACCGCTGAAGGCATCTAAGCGGGAAGCCCTCCCCGAGACGAGGCGGCCGCTCTCGGCCGTTGGGGCCCGGCGACGGGTCCCGTGGCCGAGACGAGGGCTCCCGTAGAAGACGGGGTTGATGGGGTGGCGGTGTAAGCGCCGAGGGCCGTATGGCCCGAGGCGTGAGCCGGCCACTCCCAATCGCCCGAGCGCGCTGGCCGAGTCGGCGCGAGCCTAGGCGTGACCGCCGCCGGACTATACGCGGCGCTCTCCTTCTCCTATTTGGTGTAGTGTGATTGGCTCGTGGCTTAGCTGAGTTCGCTCGCCAAGTAAATGGCGCGAGATAATTACTGTCTTGAGGTTGCCTTAGCCAGTATCAATGCACACCCCAGTAGCAGGAGTGCGCCGAAGCCCGCTAGCCTAGGGGATAAGGGCTCTCCTAGCAGCATGTGTGACGTGAGGGCAGTTAGGATGGGGCCGAGTAGCTGGAGTGAGGATGTCATGCTGGCTCCCAGCTCCTTTAGGGCGATGTAGTACATGTAGTTGCCAAGGCCCACGCATAGCGCTCCTGAGGCTATGAGAAGTGTCACTGCTGGGATGGGCGTCTTGAGAGGTGCTGTCAGGTCGCCGAGGAACGCAGCTGAGCCCAGGAACAGGAGAGTGGCTATGCTGAAGACGCGAGGGGAGATGGCTAGCGGGTCTGAGCCCTTTACGAGGATCCTGATGGCCACCGTGTAGCTGGCCCAGAATACGGTCCCCGCGAGCACCATGAGGGCTCCTAAGTCCAGTGTGAGCGTGGCTGGGTCCTCCACAGCCAGGCCAGCGGCTCCAGCTACTGCTAGCGCCAGGCCCGCCAGGTACTGAGGCGAGGATACAAGTCCCCTCTCCTCTTTAAGCAGTGCGTATGCGAGAGCATTGACGAATATCACATTGAGCCGCATTAAGAGGGCGGCTACGGTCGGCGATGTCAGGTAGATGCCCCCAACCGCCAGCACCTGGAAGGAGAATACGAGCAGTGATGGCACAGCTAGCCTGGTTAGCGGGGGGCTGTCGCCTACCCTGCGTGTGCTGGCTAATAGCCATAAGAGAGCGGCAGCTGATAAGTACCTGTAGAAGTTCTGGGTGTGGAGGTCGTAGTACTGGCTGAGCATCTTTATGAAGACGACAGCTGTAGACCAGAGTAGGAGAGTTGCGGCGACTGCCGCGAAGCCCTTAACTCGCCTTACTCTCGAAGATGAGGAGGGGGACGAGCATCTCATGCCCCGTCAGCCCGCCATGATGACCCTTAAGCTCGCTAGACAATTCCTCCCCCCTGTAGGGGTATATGAGCATGGCGCGCCCTCGCGCCACGAGCACGTGGCTAGCCACCTTCCCCAGGCGATCTATCTCATCCTCTCTCTCCGCCCCCAGTAGGGGGGCATACTCCTCAAGCTTCAACAGCTGGGCATGCCTCTCCAACGCCTCGTGGCATCTAGCCTCCAGGGCCTCCGGATCCGCGGCCTTAAGGTAGGTGAACCTCGCCTCACCGAACGGGGGGATTAGGAGTGCGTCGAGCAGGCCCGGCACCTCGTAGAGATTGATCCTCTCCCCTCCCCTGACGCTCACCTGGCCGTGGTCAGCCAGTACTATCAGCGTCGAGCCTCTCACCCTCCTTAGGTCACGCAGGAACTCGAGCAGCGTCCTCTCAAGGCCAGCCAATAGGTACCTGACGGGCCTGGAGAAGGGGCCGTACTCGTGGGAGGCGCGGTCTAGGGCTGCCCAGTAGGCGTAGACCAGCGTACGTGTCCCCCTCCTGATCGCCGTCAGCGACAGGTGTAGCAGCTCGCTCAGCCCCCTAGCCTCGACTAGCCTAGCCCCCCTAGCCACCTGTGCCGTATACGTGGAGTCCGCATGGCTGGTGAAGCAGTAGCACTTCACGCCCATCGGCGTGAGCGACTCGAATATGGTGGGTGCGCGATTAAGCCTGACCTCTACTCCAGCCTCCCTAAGTCCCTCATTGACACCCCCGACTGCTGGAGAGAAGCTCAGGGTCCTGATTACAGCCCCCAGCTCCTTCACAAACATCCTATAGCCGAGCACGCCATGCCTAGCCGGGGGCTCCCCCGTGAACAAGCTGGCTAAGGCAGAAGCAGTGGTGCTGGGAGCGACGCTTGTCACCCAGCTCACGGAGTCGGCCTCTCCAGCCAAGCTCCTCAGGTATCCCCGAGCCAGTAGGTTGAGGCCCAGGCTATCGATCACGAGCACCACAACGCGGCTAGCGCTTGCGAGCTTCAGGAGCCTAGGCTCTCCGCCTATGAAGATGCGCCGCACATCCTCTGCAACGTCGACTATACTCTTCTCGCCGTAGAGAGGCCTTACCTCCCTCCTCAGGGCAGCCAGTGCCTCGTCCAGCTCCAACAGCTCACCCAGCTATACTCTGGGAGCGGACTTACTACAGCTTTACTTTCTTATCTGTTCTTAAACTCGTGTAACTCCTTCACCAACAGTTTAACCCCCCTCCCTCCAAACACTGATCGGAGCTCTGAGGCTATTGCAAGGGCCCTCCACGCTGCATCTCCCTTGATGCCCGCTAGGCTCGCCACGTATAGCTGCCTAGGGGCTATCACGATAAGGCTATTGTCGGTGAGCACTAGGTTGTGGGTTGGCACGCTGAGGCTAACCCGCCTCCCTTCCTCATCCTCTAGGGAGACCCTGACGCTGAAGCGGGTCTCGGGGGTCACATCAACTAGCTTAGCTAGGACGAGCCCGTGCTCCCGTATCACGTGTCTCAAGATGGCTGCCTTAGCCTCGCCCCTGAGGCGTGTCCAGTCCCTGACCACTATCATGTCCTCAGGATCTCGGTAGAGCACTAGGAGCTGAGGGTAGGTCAGGGGGAAGGGTAGCCTAGCTCTCAACTCCCTCCACACCTCCCCATCGAGCTCAGCCTCTAGCCAAGCGCCCCTGTCCACTATCCTAAGCTCTTCAGCTTCAACTACCCTGAGGCCGCGCGGCACTGGGGGCCTAGCCGTTAAGCCGCCCCCCTCTTCCCTGACCACCCGGCCGTCATCCATCACGATCACCCTCTGCACGAACTTGTTTAGAGTGGGCCTATGCGAGATGGCAATTATCGTAGTATCCCTCATGTAGCCCAGCAAGCGCCTCATGATGACCTCCTCCAAGTCTACGTGGACGCTGCTAGTCGCCTCGTCGAGCACCAGGATCTTAGGCCTGAGGAGTATGGCCCTGGCTAAGCAGACCAGCTGTCTCTGACCGCCGGAGAGCACCTTCCCGTGCTCCCCTACGTCGCTATCATAGGCGAGGGGTAGCTCGACTATGAAGCGGTGGGCTCCGCACAGCCAGGCAGCGTACATTATGGATAGCGGGTCGGCTTCCTCGGCGCCGTAGGCTATGTTGAACGCTATACTGCCCGATAGAAGCATGGGATCCTGGGGGACTAGCATCACCCTCCTCCTCACGCTGGCCAGCTTCACCCTCCTCATATCCACTCCATCCAGGAGTACGGCCCCCCTGGTCGGGTCGAACAATCTCACGAGGAGCCTAGCCAGCGTAGTCTTCCCAGCGCCGTTAGGGCCTACAACCCCGACAACCTCGCCCGGCCTAACTTTCAGGGAGACGCCCTTAAGCACTGGCCGCCCCGGAGCGTACTCAAACCACACATCCCGCACCTCAACCTCGCCTCTTATCTCCAGCTCAACTGAGTCTGGAGCCTCGGTGACTGAGGGGGATGCCTCCATGAGTTCGCCTAGCTTCTCGTAGGCTGCCTCAGCTTCGGTGAGCCTGGGCAGCAGCCCTGTTAGCGCCCTTATCGGGCCGTACACCTGCCACACGTAGGCTAGGAATGCTGTTAATGTGCCCAAGCTCAGCTCGCCACCTATGACCATCAGGCCTCCCGCGTAGAGGAGTAGGACCGAGGTGAGCGCTAGTAGCAGGTTGAGCCAGGGGAACACTTTCAGCCCGTACTTCATCGCGTCCATGCTCGCGTTAAACACGCCGTAGGCCAGCTCGTTAAACCTCCTCCTCTCGGCCTCCTCCCTCCCAGTCAGCTTTACTAGGAGTATGGAGTTTATGAGGGACGTGACGTAGGCGGACATGCGTGAGATCCTACTCCAAACCCTCCTGTACAGCACTCGAGCTCTGGGCTGGTACCTGGCTAAGCCCCACGCGTACACAGGCAGGGGGGCGAGCAGTATCACGGAGAGCTTAGGGTTGAGAGAGAACACTATGAACAGCATGCCGATGAGCTGTAGAGTGTTCAGGAGGACTGTCTCGAAGCTTGTGACTATGAAGCGCTGTATCCTGTCGACATACCCGTAGATCCTGGCAGTGACGTCCCCAACCTCTGCATGCTCGTAGAGCTCAACGCCTAACTCGAGCGCCTTCCCGAAGACCCTGGATCTCAAGTCTAGTGCCACCTTGCCGCTCAGCAGGCCCTGGAAGTAGCTCCTCAAGGCCGAGACTGCAGTGGACACCACGTGGAGCACTGCCAGGGCTGCAGCGTAAATTGCCACTCTGGCTACATCTCCTCTCAATATCCCCTCATCTACTATGGCCTTCATGAGCAGGGGCGGCAGTAGTCCCAGCGCAGTAGCGGCACCGGAGAGCGCGAGGACTAGCATTAGCAGCCTGGAGTACGGCAGGAGGATTGAGTAGAGCTTCAATACCTTGTACCGTTCCATCAAATTGAATTTAACCACACGTAGGAATGGGGTCCACGGTAATTTAGTGTTGCCTTGGACTGAGCAGTCATCATTTAAGCCCCCTGCACTCCCCGGAGGATGGGGGACGCGGTTGAGGACTGGGCCCTTAGAGGTGGAGAGGAGGGCGCGGGAGGGGAGCTATATCAGCTCCAAGTCCTTTGACTTGCAGTTATCGAGAACTATAGCTGAGCTAGAGAGGGAGTACGGGGTCTCCTACGACCCTGGCGAGCTTGCTCCTGATGATCCCTCGCTGGCTAAAGCCGTCTTCGAAGCAGGCCTAGCGCTAGTGGAAGAAGTTGGAATATACGTGGTTGAGCTGGAGAGAACTGCTGTATTTAGCCGTGAGGAAGTCGTGGAAGTTCTGAGGAGAGCTGAGAAGGAGCTCGTGTTGGGTAAGGGCAGCGACGCTAGAGTGTTAAGCGCCAGAGAGCCCGGGTCTCGGCAAAGACCCTTTGTATTCGGGGGCTACGCGGGAACCCCGACGCCGGAGGAGGAGTTCAAGTACAGCGCTCTCTCCTACGCACAAGAGGCCCTGGTAGATGCGCTAGACCACGGTAGCCTGCCAAGCGTTGGGGGGCTTGAGGTCTCGAGGAGTGCGCCCAGCGAGGCTGAGGCTACGGTGAGGGAGGTGGAGCTACTGCGCGAGGCTATTGCTGAGGCTGGCAGGCCGGGGATGCACCTCCTAGCCTGTGAGAGCAGCGCGAGCGCAGTAGGCAGCCTGGCTGCCATGGCAGCTGGCGTGTTGAGGAGGGGGGATGCTCAGCTCGTGCCGGTACTGAACGAGATGAAGGTGGATTACTCGCAGCTGATTAAGGCCCAGGCCGGGCTGCGCTACGGCGTTCACAACGCGGCGCTCGTCGACCCAGTGGTTGGGGGATTTGCCAGGGGGGCTGCTGGCACGGCGATTTGCGCCGTGGCGGAGGCTATTGCCTCGCTGTTAGCGTACAGGGCATCCTACGTGTTGATACACCCCTACCACATCAGGCTGAAGGCCACCAGCACTAAGGAGTGTCTTTGGGTTGAGTGCGTGGTCGGGCAGGCTGGCCGTTACCTCGGCGCGCCGCTCGTGGGGGATGTGTGGCCAGCTAATGGGGGAGGGGTGGTGGAGATGCTCTACGAGGTGGCTGCTAACGCGTTGGTAGCTACTACTAGCGGCCTTAACCTGCTCGGCCCCGCTCCGGCTAATGGGGAGAAACCCCACGGGACAGGCCTTGAGGCTAGGTTCATGGCAGAGGTAGGCCACGCAGCTGCGGGTATGCGGCCTAGGGACGTCATAGACATCGTCTGGGAGCTAGTTAAGAGGTACGAGCACGCCCTGGAGAATCCTAACCCTGGCCGCCCCTTCAGCGAGCTCTACAACGTCGAGAAGCGTAGGCCAGCGGAGTGGTGGGCTGAGAGATACGTTGAGGTTAAGCAGCAACTGGCTGACTGGGGGCTTGAGCTGCCCCCGCCTTGAGGCCAACTATATGTTGAGCTAATGGCCTTCATAACCGATGGGTCTCCCAGCAGTCATCTACAAGCTTAAGCCCGAGGATAACGTGGGCACAGCGCTGAGCGACTTAGTCGAGGGAAGGAGGTACCCCGTATTCGAGGAGGGCAGCGGGGTGATTGGCGAGATCGAGGTAATCACGCCGGTGCCCAAGTGGTACAAGGTCGCGCTGGAGAGGATAGGGGAGGATGAGGAGGTCGTGAAGTTCGGCTACCCAATAGGCGTGAGCGTGATGGAGATAGAGCCAGGCGTGGTGGTGCATGTAACCAACGTCATCCTAGACAGCAAGTATGAGTTTAGGGAGTTGGTAAAGGGCGGGTTCATACTGGGAGAGGCGTTGGCCAGGATTGAGAAGGGTGAGCTGCTGAGGGTCGGCAGGAACTTCAGGCCGTTGCATCCCTCCATGAAGGAGCTGCCGCCCCGCAGCAGGGTGGGTGTAGCGGCGGCTCCAATAGCTGAGGGTGGAGCTATTAGGCTGGGCAACATAGTGGATGTCAGGAGGGAGCTTGGCTGGAATGAGAGGTACAGGAGGCTCGTCCGCGACTTCTACAGGTTTCTCCGGGCGGGGCTCATGGAGTTCTCTCGAGTCCAGGTGGGGTGAACGTGGAGGAGCGGTTCGTGCGCGCCTTCTACAGGAGGAGGAAGGTCTACGGCATCAGAAATCATGTCCTGATACTGCCTACTACGCTCTGCGTCAATAGGGTAGCGGAGATGATATGGGAGGAGTTCAGAGATGTGCGCTGGGGGGATTCTGGGGAGAATAGAGTAGTGGTCATTAGGCACGCTAGCGGCTGCTGCCATGTTGGATTTGAGCGTGACGTGGCGTTCAAGACCTTGCTAGGCGTAGCATCACACCCCAACGTGCATGGGGTGCTGCTAGTGAGCCTTGGGTGTGGCCAGCTCTGCAAGAGGCCCCTTAGCCCAGGCGAGGACAGGAGAGCCAACCTGGAGGCCTTCAAGCTCTATGATAGACTGGTGAAGAGGGGGGTTAAGGTGTACTGGGTGAACGTGCAGGAGAGGGCGCTGCTACGCGAATACTCGGATGGGCTAGAGCAGGCAGTGGAGCTAGGGAAGAAGTTCGTCAGGAGGCTGGTTAAGGAGGCAGAGGGCTTGAGGCGGGTTAAGGCCCCCATTAACCGCTTCGTGATCGGGGTTGGCAATGGGGCCTCTGACCCTACGTCAGGCCTATTCGCTAACCCAGCCCTGGGCTATGTCGTTGATCACCTGGTTAAGCTCGGCGCCAGTGTGGTCTTCTCTCAGACGACGGAGGTCCTGGGAGCTGAGAAGTACTTGTTTAGGAAGGTGAGGAGTGGGAGGGTGGCGAATAAGCTCAAGCGGCTTCTGGAGACAGCCGCTGTCCTGAAGGAGGCGCTCCTCGAGTACTTGGAGGAGTCGGACCCGACTCCCGGCAATATAGCTAGCGGGATCTCTACTCTTACTGAGAAGTCGCTGGGGAGCGTGCTGAAGATAGGGCATGACCCTGGCATAGAGATTGCCGATGTGCTGCCTTATGCTCATAAGGTGCCTAGAGGCGGGGGCCTTTACTTCATGGATGCCCCCGGCGAGGACGTGCAGGCCATAACGGGCATGGTGGCGGGCGGTGCGCATGTAGTGGTCTTCACCACCGGCCTGGGGACGCCCGTAGGGTCGCCCGTGAGTCCCGTCATTAAGGTCACGGCTAATAAGTCCACGTACGAGAGGCTTAGAAGCCTGATAGACGTTTACCTGCCAGTTGAGGAACTTTTCGAGGATGGGGCGAGCCTGAGGGAGATAGCTCTTAAACACTTGTACCCAGCGATACTGGACGTCATGTCGGGTGCCAGGCTATCAAGAAGCGAGGAACTGGGGCAGGCGGACTTCGACATAAGGGGGTATTGGCTTAGGGCGTGAGCATCCCTAGGGGTGTGCCAGCCCCTTCAGAGACACGGTGGGGGGCATGCTGCGCTTATGTGCAGTCTCCTCTACGCGCTTGACTACTCTCTCCACAAGCTCCCTTGGTAACCTGGTAGCTTTAACCGTCTCCTCGATGCTTAAGCCGAGGTCGTAGATGGCGTAGAGTACCTGGTCAGCCTCCTCGTAGCTGAGCCCTAGCTCGCCCTCAGCCGTCTGGCCTGGCCAAAGCCTGGGACTGCTAGGCTTGAAGGCTATCCTCTCCGGCACGCCTAGGTGTCTGGCCAGCCTCCTCACTTGAGTTTTGTAGAGGTCGCCTATTGGGAGGAGGTCTACGCCACCATCCCCATACTTCGTGAAGTAGCCAAGGAGTATCTCGCTTCTATCACTTGAGCCTAGGACCAGCAGGTTGCGCTTGTTAGCCACGTAATACAGCATTATCATCCTGACCCTAGCCTTCAGGTTCCCGAGTGCCACGCGGTCAGAGGGGTCGAATATGGGTATGGAGGCTGCCAGAGCCGATACGGCTCGATCTATGGGCATTACGTAGTAGTCCACACCCAGTGACTCGGCGAGGGCCTTAGCATCCTCAAAATCCTCCTTGGGGGTGGAGGAGGGGTCTGGCATCAGGAGGGCGACTACTCTCTCGCTCCCCACTGCCTTGACAGCGAGTGTAGCTGCTGTGGAAGAGTCTACGCCTCCACTTAGCCCAACCACGTATCCCCTAGCCCCACTCTTCTCTAGGTATTCGGAGAGGAATTCAATGATCCTCTTCTCCACTGAGCTATAGTCGATACTCAGTATTTTATCCAGCATCATGGTGAGTAAGAGGCTGCCCCTCTAATGAGATTTTACCATGAGTCGGTTGAGGTAACTATCGAATACGTGGGCCAGGACTCCTAGTTCCGCCAGGCTCCAGCATCCTTAGCTAGGGCAGGGGGCTTAACCTTTTCTGAGCTTTGAGGTACGCCACCTCTCCTACGCCTAAGCTTCTGGCTTTGCGCCTCAGCCCCTCATCAGCTGAGGCTATATACGCGTTGAGCTCTTTAGCTAGCTTAATAAGCAAGTCATCTACGTTCCCCTCGCCTGCCTCCATCACCTTACAGTAACCCTCCTCTCTTAAGCGCTTAATCTCCTCGAGAGCTATCCTAGCTAGTGCGCCCCTCCTCCCTCTATTCCTAGCTATGCTCGACAACTCTCTCAAGACAGCGTCGGGCACTATCACCTCTACAGGCGCTTCAAAGCTCTCCATCACCAGCTCCTTCAGGCTCTTACGATCCTCTACGCAGCACATTAGCAGGCTCGTGTCTACCACTAAGCGTAGTGTTCTCCGTGCCTCCATGCCCATCGCTAGGTCACCTGAGTTAAGAGAAGAATGGCCTCCTCCTTTTATTCACCTCTCTTAGAGCCTCCTCAAGGCGCGTGACTGCCACATGCCTGGGTAAGCTCGGCTTGAGGAGTGGCGCGACGTCTACGAGGCCGTCAGCGCGGTAGAGGCACGGCTTAAGCTTGCCGTCGTGGGTCAGCCGCACCCTCGTGCAGCCCCTACATAGCTCGGGGTTCCCATACCCCTTCACCACCTCCACCCTTATGCCCGTGGGGAGCACGTAAGTTGGCCTATTCTGGAACTCACGTGTGACACGCTCTGCGCCCATCGCGGTAAGCATCCTCTCCACGCCCTCTAGCTCGGCGTGGTACTTGGAGTAAAGAACGTAATCGATGCCTAGGGGGATCAGCTCTATCAAGTTCACGTCGAAGCCCATATCCGATGCATAGCTTAGTATTCGAGGTATCTCATGGTAATTTAGATCCTTGAGGACTACAACGTTCAACTTGGTGGGCAGGCCATAGTCCCTGCACAGCGAGAGGGCCTCTAACACCCTATCCAGCCCGTTCACACCTGTAATCCTGTGGTAAGTGTAAGGGGAGAGGGAGTTCAAGCTCACGTTAACTCTATCCAGACCAGCGCGCATTAGTCCTTCTAGGCGCTTGCTAAGGAAGTAGCCATTTGTCACGACTGATACTTCAGTGCCACGCTGGAGCTTGAGCGCTGCGATTATCTCCTCCAAGTCAGCCCTCAGGAGAGGTTCCCCTCCAGTCAGCTTAAAGTACCTGATGCCTAGCTTGACAGCTGCCTCCGCGAATCTGGCTAGGCCTTCGGGTGTGAGGAGGTCGGAGCCCCCCTCCTCTCCCTCACGGTGGCAGAAGAAGCAGGAGTAGTTGCACCTGTAAGTCACCGTAATTCGGACGTGGGTTAATGGCCTGCCATAAGCGTCGATGAGCATGGCGGCGTTAATTAGCGTTGCGCCCCTTATCCATTTAACTGTCTTAGGGCGTAGACTGGTCGGGGCCTTCGTAGTCATTTAGGATCAAACTTTAAAAAGCGGGCACGCCTTAGCTGCGATGCGGGGAGCGCGGCGTAAGAGAGTCATCATAATGGGGGCGGGGGGTCGCGACTTCCATAACTTCAACGTGTACTTCAGAGATAGGGAGGATTACGAGGTGGTTGCATTCACCGCCTCACAGATCCCCAACATCGATAATCGCACATACCCGCCTGAGCTGGCAGGCCCACTCTACCCGAAGGGGATACCCATATACCCTGAGTCCATGCTAGAGGAGTTAATCAGGAAGTTCGGAGTTGAGGAGGTTGTGCTGTCCTACAGTGACCTCCTCTGCGAGGATATGCTAGCCAAGCTCAGCCGAGTCCTCGCAGCGGGCGCGCACTTCAGGATACTAAGCGTGGAGGATACTATGCTAGAGTCCAAGAAGCCGGTTGTGGCGATCACAGCAGTCAGGACGGGAGCCGGCAAGAGCAGCACTGCTCGCAGGGTAGTTAGGCTGCTTAAGGAGAGGGGTGTGAGGCCGGTCGTCATCAGGCACCCAATGGCCTATGGCGACCTGGTCAAGATGAGGGTGCAGAAGTTCTCGAGCATTGAGGACTTAGACGCTCTTGCCTACACGATAGAGGAGAAGGAGGAGTATGAGTGGCACGTCCTTGAGGGCACTACAGTGTACGCGGGGGTGGACTACGAGGCAGTACTGAAGGAGGTAGAGGAGGGGCCTTACGACGTGATAGTATGGGACGGCGGCAACAACGACTGGCCTTTCGTAAAGCCTGACCTGCACATAACGGTTGTCGACCCCACAAGGCCTGGGCATGAGGTCTCATCATTCCCTGGCCTTGTGAACCTGATGATGGCGGACGTCGTGTTGGTCAATAAGGCTAACATGGTGAGTAGAGAGGTGGTTGACGAAGTCGTGGAGAGAGTCAAGAGGGCTAATCCCCGTGCTCAGGTGATAATCGCTGCGTCTGAGGTGACAGTTGATAGGCCTGAGGAGATAAGGGGGCGCCGGGTGCTGGTGGTCGAGGATGGGCCTTCCGTGACGCATGGTCACATGAGCTATGGAGCTGGCTATGTGGCAGCTCAGAAGTACGGGGCAGCGGAAGTAGTGGATCCCAGGCCCTACGCCGTGGGGAGCCTTAGGGAGGTATACGCAAAGTATAGGCACATAGGCGCGGTGTTGCCAGCGATGGGGTACGGCGTTGAGCAGATGAAGGAGCTGGAGGAGACGATAAACAGGGTTCCAGCTGACGTGGTGGTGCTCGGCACTCCCACCGACATATCCAGGTACCTCAGGATAAACAAGCCCGTGGTCAGGGTGAGGTACGAGGTTAGGGAGTTGGAGGGATCCCTAGCGGCGGTGATCGACGAGTTCCTGACGAGGATTGGGAGCAGTGGCGGGGTACGTAGAGCTGTACACTGAGCCCAGGGCGCCATCCTTCATAGGGCTCGGCCGCGACTATCTAAGTGCTAAAGCCGTGATCCTCGGCGTCCCGTATGACGCGGGCTCGACCTTCAGACCCGGCTGCAGGCTAGCCCCCGCCAGGGTGAGGGAGGTCTCACAGAACTTGGAGACCTACGATCCCGTATCGCGTGTGGACTCCGCCGACCTCCCTGTGGCTGATGTGGGTGATTTACAGGAGTGTATCAGCCCCCTGAGAATGGTGGAGCTAGTATCCAAGGTCGCGGCGGAGCTCTCTTCTAGTGGTAGGGTTGTCGTGGGGATAGGCGGGGATCACACAGTGACCTTGGGCCTAGTCAAGGGCCTAGGCAGGCCGGTCTCGCTAGTCATGTTCGACGCGCACCTGGATTACAGGGATGAGTACCCTGAAGGCGAGAAGCTGAGCCACGCCACTGTGCTGAGGCGCCTTAGGGAGACTGGACTCATTAAAGATGCTCTGGTAGTGGGCGCCAGGGGGGTATCGAGGGAGGAGGTGGAGGCCCTAGATGAGGATGTGCGTGTACTCTATGCATGGTCAGATTTGAGCGCGTTGAGGGATGAGCTCAGCGCCCTTGGGAAGCCGCGCTACGTCACGGTTGATGTAGACGTGTTAGACCCCTCTGTGGCCCCGGGGGTCAGCTGCCCCGAGCCTGGCGGCCTAAGCTACTTGGAGCTCCAGCGCGCTCTACTTGAAGTACTGGAGGACGATGTAGTTGGCCTAGATGTAGTTGAAGTGAATCCGCTTCTCGACATTAATGACGTGACAAGCTACGCTGCAGCCAAGCTAATAATACGCGCGCTCCCCGCCTTAGTGCGCTAAATAGCTTTGACGGTCTTTACCACTGGAGGCCGAAGCTTAACGACTATCCTCCAGCCACAGTAAGGACATTTGACGCCCGGCAGTATTTCCATCTCTTCTTTAGAGAACTCCTTGCCACATTTAGGGCACTTATACATCCTCTCCTCCGAGCTCACAGGCCTTCACCTCGAGTTGGGGTCTTTAAAGCTTGCCACGGGCAGAAGCTCTACAAGCATCAGAGACCGTGATGCAGGGCATGCAATTCTCTCCACAACCTTCACTACTTTAACCTTCTCTCCCTCCACCAGTGGAGAATTTGTGCAGTACTCGTAGTAGGGGCAGCTATCTCGAGGGCAGCTGATGCTCTCGTATCTCAGAGTAACGCCCTCTACGGCCACCTTGCTCTCCACGGCTGCCAGCAGGGGCAGCTCCTCAACCTCTACAACGACCATGTAGTCTCTGATGAGAGGGCAGAAGTGGGCTTTACGCCTTACAGCCAGGATCTTATACCTGCCCTTAGGCCTTAATAGGCCAGCGCACACCTTATACAGCCTACAGGTGAGGCAGCGCGCATTCGGCATGACGCGGAAGACCAGCCCCACCCTCGCCTGTGCCCTCGTGACCATGGCTACTCTCGGCAAGGGCTCCACCTAGAGCTTCGATAGCATCCTCACACAATACTTTTAAGCTTTAAGAGGTGATGTGAGGTGGGGACTATGTACTCTATTTCTCCGCCGAAGGAGTTAGAGAAGGCGTTGAAAGGCACTACCACAGTAGGCATAGCCTTCAGAGACTTCGTGGTACTCGCAGCGGATAGGAGGGCTACCAGCGGCTTCTACATAGCCCACAAGAGGGCCAGGAAGATCCATAAGGTCGATGATCACGTGGCGGTTACGATAGCTGGCTATGTGGGCGATGCCCAGTGGCTAGTAGAGCGCCTCAGGATGGAGGCGCTCTACTATAAGCTGAATACGGGGGAGCCAATAAGCGTCAAGGCGCTCGCCACACTGGCATCAACCTACCTGTTCCGGAATAGGCCGCTCGTGGTAGTGCAGATGTTAATAGGAGGTGTGGACAGGGAAGGAGCTGGGCTCTATAGCCTGGACTGGCTAGGCACGGTTACCAAGGAGAAATACACGGCTACGGGCTCCGGCTCGCCATTCGCTGTAAGCATCATCGAAAGTGAGTACAGGGAGGATGCAAGACCCGAGGAGGCGCTTAAGCTCGCGGCTAAGGCTGTGAGAGCGGCAGCGCTCAGGGATCCTGGGAGCGGCGAGGGCATCGACCTGGCCCTGGTAGAGAAGGGTAGTATCAGGTTCTTCAGAGGGGAAGATGTGCTATCCTCCTGACAGGGGTGCTCGACCCTGATGGAGCTGTTGAGCGGTACTCTGATAGATCTAAGAAGGAAGATCTTCGAGCATCTCCCGCCGACCGCCGACATCACTAGGATAGAGTTTGAGGGGCCGAGAATAGCGATCTACACTAAGAGCCCCTCAGTCTTCGTGAGGGATAACGAGAGGCTGATCAAGGAGATAGTGAAGAGCATCAAGAAGAGGATAGTGGTGAGGGGAGACCCTGAGGTCAGGCTACCTCCCGAGAAGGCGGAGCAGGTGATAAGGTCGATAGTGCCCCCCGAGGCCAATATTCAGCGGATAGTGTTCAATGAGGTAGCGGGAGAGGTGGAGATAGAGGCGGAGAAGCCGGGCTACGTGATAGGAAAGGGAGGCGAGACTAGGAGGGCGATATTCGAGCTCACGTGCTGGTATCCCAGGATCCTTAGGGCGCCGACTATACCATCAAAGACCGTCTCTGAGGTGAGGGAGCTATTCAGGGCTAGGAAGGATGAGAGGATGCGCCTCCTGAGGGCTGTAGGCCACAGGATCTATAGGGTGAAGCTCTTCGAGAACAGCTACGTTAGGGTAGTTGGGCTAGGCTCATTCCAGGAGGTGGGACGCAGCGCAATTCTCGTCCAGACTCCTGAGAGCCAGGTGCTGCTCGACGCCGGGATAAAACCCACGTCGAATGGTGATGAATACCCCTTCTTTGAGGCTCCCGAGTTCGACGTTGAGAAGCTAGACGCAGTGATCATAACTCACTCACACCTAGACCACTGTGGAGCCTTGCCGTACTTATTCAAGTACGGGTATAGGGGCCCAGTCTACATGACAGAGCCCACTCTCTACCTGATGAAGCTCGTCCAGGAGGATTACCTGAGAGTGGCTGAGAGGGAGGGTAGGCCGCTGCCGTACAGCTATAAGGACGTCGCCACCGCGGTCCTCCACACCTACACGCTGAACTACGGGGAGGTGACCGATATAGCCCCAGACATCAAGCTGACACTCTACAGGTCTGGCCACATACTCGGGGGCGCTATAGTGCACCTCCACATAGGCGAGGGGCTGGTGAACATAGTGTACACAGGGGACTTCAAGTTTGAGCGCACCCTACTGCTAGACCCGGCTGACTATAAGTTCCCGAGGCTTGAGATGCTCATCATGGAGTCCACCTACAGCGGCAGGGACGATGTACTACCGAATAGGGATGAGGCGCGCAGACAGCTTGTGAGCGCAGTCGCTGAGACACTGAAGAGGAATGGGATAGTGCTAATCCCTGTGCTGGCCGTGGGGAGGGCGCAGGAGGTGCTCCTAGCCCTTAAGCTGGCTATGGAGAGCGGTGAACTCCCACAAGTCCCCATATTCATCGAGGGGATGATAGATGAGGTGAACGCGATCCACACGGTGTTCCCAGAGTACCTGAACTCTACAGTCAGCGAGATGATATTCCATAAGGTGAATCCATTCACAGCGCCTAATGTGCACATAATGAAGGGAGATGAGAGAGAGGAGGTGCTGGAGGCCAGGCCCTGCGTCGTGATGGCTACCTCAGGCATGCTGACTGGGGGCCCCATAATGGAGTACCTAAAGCTGCTGGCGGATGACGAGAGGAGCTCCCTGATATTCGTGAGCTACCAGGTTGAGGGCACGCTGGGGAGGAAGATACTGCAGGGGCTGAGGAGGCTGACGTTTATCGACGCGAGGGGGAGGATGGAGGTCAGGGAGCTGAAGATGTCGATATACAGAGTTGAGGGCTTCTCGGGCCACAGTGACCGGAGGCAGCTGATGGCTTACTTGAGGAGAGTTAGCCCGAAGCCTCGGAAGCTAGTCTTAAACCATGGGGAGAGGAATAAGATAAGGGAGTTTAGGAGCTACCTATCCCACAGGCTGCCGGGCATTGAGGTTTACGCGCCGGAGAACTTGGAGGCGCTGCGTGCAGTGTAGCAGGGAAGTCATTTTTACCGCCACGGATAGGTTAACGGGGCCCAGCCTTGAGGTACGTGTACAGGCATGCGCTTGCATCTGGCATACCGCTGGGGGGCTTGGGCACGGGGAGCATCGAGATAAGGGCTGATGGTAAGATCTACGATTGGCACATCTTCAATAATGGGCCCTGGAGCAGCAGGAGCGACGACAGGAGGGCTGTATACATGAAGGAGGACGACATGTTCTTCGCTATAAGGACTTGCCCTAAGGGGGGGTTCCCCATAGTACGCCTGCTGAGGGCTGGTAGCTACGAGCTGGGGGGTGACCCCTACACGCTACCTTGGGTTAAGCCGGTTGAGGGAATCGAGTTCGTGGGAGAGCCGCCCTTCGCCCTGCTGCGCTACGATGACCCCTCCCTCCACGTCGAGGTAGAGCTCGAGGCCTTCTCGCCCCTAATACCCGGAGATGTAAAGAACTCCTCAACTCCAGCCGCGATCTTCAGATTTAAGCTACGTAACAAGGGGCAGGAGGAGGTCGATGTCTCTCTCCTGGCGGGGATTAGGAACCCCTTCACGGCGCTCAAGGGAGTAGCTGGGGTAAATGAGGTGAAACCCGGGTCTCCTACACTGTTGGTGATGCGGGGAGAGGGTGTACCACCGCGGCACGCCCTAGAGGGCGGCTCCATGGCGCTAACTGTAGTGGGCGGAGAGGTGAGCTATAGCGCTGTGGTTCCCAAGAGGAAGGAGGCTCTAGCGCGGCTGTGGGTGGATTTGAGAGCTGATGGCGCTGTGAGTGGGCCTCATAGGCACGTGGCCGAGGAGGATTTCTACGGGGTCCTCTGTGCGAGACTGACGCTAAGGCCAGGGGAGGAGCGCACCATCACGTACATACTCACGTGGTTCTTCCCGAGCCACTATGACGAGCTGGGCGAGAGGCTGGGACACGCCTACGAGAACTGGTTTACGTCAGCTGAAGACGTGGCCAGGTATGTGGCTGAGAGGCTTAGCGGCCTCTACGAGATCACTAAGAAGTTCCACGATGACCTCTACGTGAACGGGACGGTGGATAGATGGCTAGCCGACCTCGTGGGGTCGCAGCTGACGACCCTGGTTAAGGCGACGTGGTTCACAAGGGATGGAAGGTTCGGGGTATGGGAGGGGTACTGGGACCCATACTACATGGGGCCAGGCACGTCGGCCTTCAATACTATCGATGTCATGTACTATGCCTCAGTCATGCTACTATTCCTCTTCCCCGAGCTCGAGGTCAAGTTCCTTAAGCAGCATGCTGAGTGGCAGCTAAGCCCCGACTGTGAGCCCTACTACACCGCTTACGCGCTAGCAGTGCCTGAGAACATGTACGAGCTGAAGAAGGAGCTGGCGAGAGATCCAGCAGCTACTGTGGACTTCGAGAAGTTAAAGAAGCTGACCTCGCGTGTCATTGCAAAGACTGGGAAGGATCCGAGGGGGCGTGTACCGCACTACTTCGGCGTGTCCCTGAAGAGGCCTGATGCGTACCACATGGTGGACTTAATGCCCAAGTTCGTCCTTATGGCTTATCGCGATGCCCTGTGGATGAGCTGGGACCTGCTGAAGGAGCTATGGCCGAGGATGGTGGAGGCGCTAGAGGCGGTGTTGAGGCTTCACGATACTGTGGGCCTACACCTGCCCTATCACCAGACGCCAGCGGGCTTCGACGCGATGTTCAGAGCAGTAGAGGGGTTAGGGGGCTTCCCGAGGAGGCTACTGGAATTCCTAGTACTAGCCGCGCAGGGTGAGGCCCACCTCCCCATAGGCTTCCAGACATTTGATGTCTGGAGCTTCATAGGGGTCGCTGCGTATACTGGCATATTGTGGTTGGCCGCACTGAGGGCGGCGTCCCGCGCAGCTGTGCGCTTGGGCGATAGCGAGCGCGCGGAGAGGTATGAACGACTGCTGAGAGAGGCTCGCGAGAACCTGGTTAAGGTGCTGTGGAATGGTGAGTACTTCGACTTGTGGCATGACCCAGTGAGCGGCTTAAGGGATAAGGCTTGTGCAGCCGCGCAATTAATAGGGCAGTGGTACGCGTCAACGCTCACTGATTTGGGTTATGTGGTGGATAGGGAGAAGGTGGTCTCAGCCCTGAGGGCGGTGAAGAAGTACAACTTCAAGCCTGATGAGGGCCTGATAAATGGGGCCTATCCCGAGGGGCCGCGACCCGCGCTCGTGGGCGACACTGTTTACCCAAATGGCACTGGCATACCGTTCAGAGTAGGGTCTCAGATGGACACGCCGTGGAGTGGAGTGGAGTTCGCAGTTGCCTCACATATGATAAGCGAGGGGCTGGTTGAGGAGGGCCTCGAGGTGCTCAGGGCAGTGCACGAGAGGTATAGGCTAGCTGGCCACTACTGGAACCACGTGGAGTGGGGCGCACACTACATGAGGCCAATGTCTTCCTGGGCGGTGATAGTGGCGGTGGAGGGGCTGTTGTACGACTCCGGAGCGCGAGTGCTGAGGTTCGCGCCAAGACTTAGGAAGGAGAACTTCAGGTGGATACTAAGCCTCCCGGGATGCTGGGGGCTGGTGGAGCAGCGCGTTACAGGGGGAGGGCAGAGGGTGCTGATCGAGCTCCATTATGGCTCACTTAAGCTCAGGGAGGTAGTCGTGGAGAGGCTGGTACCCAGCATCAAGGAGGTCAAGGCTAGATTGGGGGAGAGGGAGCTGAGAGTCGAATGGGTACTCGAGGACGGCATGGTAAGGGCAACGCTGGAGGAGGGGGTGACGCTGAAAGCGGGAGATAAATTCTCGCTTGAACTCGCTTAGCTATTTCAGCTTACACCTCCCTTATGATCTTCCAGAGCTTGTCTCCAGCGTAGTGCAGGGTCTTAATGGCCTTGCCCCGCTCCATGTTAGAGAGCTCTGAACTGCTGACTAAAGCGCGTCCCACCGCGAATACCCTTCCCCCCTCCTCATCAGCCACGTAAACTATGGCTCCTCTCCCGAACTCGTCGAACCTCACGATACCAGGTGCCATCACATCAGCTCCATTAAGTATGTGTGGCACAGCGCCCATATCCACCACCACGGTTGGGAGCCTCAAATTCAGCTTGTGAGCTGCGAGTATTGTGGGATACGACACCCCCTCCCCTCTGATAACAATGGCTGGGACGCCATCTATTATGAGCAGGTCGATGGGCCCCAGCCTAAGCTTCGCTAGCTCCGCCCGCTTAGCTCTCTCCAACAGCTCGGCGGCGGGGGGGAGCGAGTTCCGCAGTAGCTCCACAAGCCTCCTCCTCTCGCTCTTACTCACAACATGGCGGGAGTACACGGGCTTGAGTTTCCTCAAGCCCCCATCACCTTCTCGACGCGATAGTAGGAGATATTCCCCTCCTTATCCACGATTGCGAAGATCAGCTCTCTCCTAGCCTCCATAGCCCTGCGTAGGTAGGCCTCAACATCCTTAAACCCCACTCTAGTTCCCTCCTCCAGGCAGAGCACAAGGTACCTCTTCTCGCTCTCCCTCACCTTCTTCTCCACGAGGAAGGCTGGGATAGCGCTTTCAAGCGGGCGCGCCCTCAGGCCTCTATGCCTCAAGTCAGAGTACACGAGTAGCCTCACCCAAAAACTCGGATCATTAACAGTGGCTGCCCTGACCAGCTCCTCAAAGCTGAGGGTGGCTCCATCCTCGCTCACCACCTCTAAGTCCCCCCTATCAATGAGGTAGGCAGCTTCGACGAGGCTTAGCATAAGCACTCTCTCCTCCCTGCGCCCGTAGCCTCTCTCCTCTAGTTCCTCTCCATCCTCAACTACTACCTTACTGTCCTTAAGCACTCCTTTAATCATCGCGGCATAGGCGAGGGTGCCTTGATAAGTCATTTGCAGCACCAGCCGGTCTAGGCCGCTACACCTCCAGCAGCTCCTAGTACAGCGCTCCTGGGCGCGGGCTGGTAGATTAGTGTTGAGGAAAGGCTTTTTGATAAGTCCCCGTCCATAGAGCTAGCGAGCAGAAGGTGCTAGCGTATGGAGAGATTTGTCGTAATCACTAAGGAGGACTTCACTGTACTGCTCGAGAGGCTGCTGGGGGCGTACCAGGTGATAGCACCAGTCGAGCGTGAGGGCCGCATTTTCCTTAGCTATGTCTCAGATCCTGCTGAGGTCAACATGGAGTACAAAGGGACTACACTGCTCCCTCCTAAGCGCTTCTTCTTCCCCGAGGTAGAGGTCCTCTTCACGTACCGTGTTACTGGGGGCAGAGTAGAGCTCTACGATAAGCTTGAGGAGGTGAGGGGGGCTAAGAGAGCGCTGCTAGGCGTGAGGCCCTGCGACATTAAGAGCTTAGAGATCCTAGATAAGGTGCTGATAGGGGAGTATAAGGATCCCTACTACGCGGCCCGCAGAGACGGCACGCTAATCGTAGGCTTGACGTGTAATGAGCCTGACGAGTATTGCTTCTGCGCCTTCACCGGCAGCGGTCCACAGGCTAGCGGAGGTTTTGACCTCCTAATGACAGATCTAGGTGACCGCTACCTCGTCGAGATCGGCAGTGATAAGGGAGAGAGGGTAGTCAACCTGAACCTAGACCTCTTCAAACCAGCTAGCAAAGACGAGGTGAATGAGAGGGAGGAGATGCTTAAGAGGGTTGAGGCAGAGATTAGGAGGCAGGAGCTCCCCGACCTAACCAAGGTTTACGAGGCATTTGCTAAGAACTTCGATGCGGAACTGTGGCTCGAGTATGGTAGGAGGTGCCTGGCCTGTGGCAAGTGTAATTACGTGTGTCCGACCTGCAGGTGTTTTGACGTTTACGATGAGCCCAGCCTGGATGGGAGCAGTGGGAAGAGAGTTAGAGTCTGGGACTCGTGCCACTTCCTGAGCTTTACACGAGTGGCTGGGGGCAAGGTGTTCAGGAGCGAGAGGCCATCTAGGGTTAAGCAGCGGATATACCACAAGTACTGCTACGGAGTTGACGAGATCGGCGAGATAGAGTGTGTGGGCTGTGGCCGCTGCATTAAGGTATGTCCTGCTGGCATAGACATAAGGGAGGCAGCTAAGAGGGTGGTGGAGCTATGAGGGGGAATCCCTACCTCCCCGCACTAGCTAAAATCGTCAAGACTAGGAGGGAGACGCCCGACACCGCGACTTTCAGGCTCGAGATAGAGGGGAGCGGAGGCCTCGAGTTTACGCCGGGCCAGTTCATAGAGGTCAGCGCCTTTGGCTATGGAGAGGCGCCCTTCTCGATCTCATCATCTCCCCTCGAGAGGAGCTACGTAGAGGTAACAGTGCGTAGAGTGGGTAACGTGACTAGGGCCCTCTTCAACATGGGGGAGGGAGGCGTCGTCGGTGTTAGGGGGCCTTTTGGGCGCGGCTGGCCAATCGAGGAGATGAAGGGGCAGAACCTGCTCATGATAGGGGGAGGGATAGGCATAGCACCGCTAAGGCCCCTGATCGAGTACGTGATAGCTCATAGGAACAGCTTCGGCGACGTAATACTCCTGTACGGTGCTAGAACGCCTAAAGACATAGTCTACAAGGAGGAGCTGGAGAGGTGGAGGGAGCACATAGACGTTAGGCTCACAGTGGACGTGGGGGATGAGACATGGCGTGGCAGGACAGGAGTAGTGACGGTGCTGCTGGACGACGTGGAGGTGGACCCTCGCGAGACCTACTCGGTGCAGTGTGGCCCGCCGATAATGATATACTTCGTCACCAGGAGGCTTGTGGAGATGGGGTTCACGGATGATAGGATACTGTTCTCACTCGAGAGGCTTATGAAGTGTGGGATGGGGTTCTGCGGCCATTGCATGATAGGGGGCAAGTACGTGTGCAGGGATGGGCCCGTGTTTAAGTACAGCGAAGTCAAGGGGCTCCTTGAGCCTGCTCTCGTGAGGTGAGAGCCGTGGAGAAGCCTAAGGTGGGAATATTCAGCATGTCCTCCTGTGAGGGCTGCCTAGTACAGGTCCTCAACTTGGAGGACAAGATTCTGGAAATGATGAGGAGCGTGGAGCTAGTCGACTGTAGGTTGCTGGGCGTGAAGAAGAGCTACGATAGGCTGGACATAGCCATAGTCGAGGGCGCTGTTATGAGCGATGAGGAGGAGAGGGAGCTCAGGGAGATTAGAGAGAGGAGCAAGATCCTAGTCGCGCTGGGGGACTGTGCCTGCCATGGTGGCAGGTTCCTATTTAAGGACTTCAAGTTTGACAGCGTGCCCGTGGATCTGCCGCGCGGCTTAAAGTCATTCAGGGCCGACCCGCTGGATAAGTATGTCAAGGTGGACTACTACGTATATGGCTGCCCGATAGACGGGGACGACTTCCTGAGGTTATTCAAGGAGCTGTTAATGGGTAAGGAGTACAGGCCCGCGCCCTTCAATGTGTGTGCTGAGTGCGTTTTAAAGGATAATGAGTGTCTATTGGATAAGGGCATTCCCTGCCTAGGGCCTATAACTAGGGGAGGCTGTGGTGCAGTATGTCCAACCTCTGGGAGAAGGTGCATTGGATGCAGGGGGCTAGCCGAGGACGCCAATGTTGACTCGCTAATTGAGATTTTCACTAAGAGGGGGATTGAGGTGCCCGAGTACCTGTGGGAGCTTAAGAAGCAGGTAGGGGGTGGTAGGCGTGGCTAAGGAGGTAGTGTTGGAGAAGGTTGCTAGGATAGAAGGCCTGCTCAACTTAGCTGTGGTCATTAGGGAGGGGAGGGTAGCTGAGGCGCGGGCTGAGGCCTTAGAGGGGACCAGGCTACTTGAGCGTATCCTCCTAGGCAGGGACTACGAAGAAGTGCCCGATTTGGCGTCGAGGATGTGTGGTGTGTGTCAGGCAATACACAGGGTAACCTCAGTCCAGGCATTGGAAAGGGCGCTGGGGGTGGAGCTGCCCGAGCAGTTAGAGCTGCTGCGCGAGCTAGTGGCGATAGGCGGGCACCTCCAGAGCCATATACTGCACCTATACTTCTTCGTGCTCCCGGACTTCATGGGCAGGAGTAGCGTGTTTGAACTCCTGCCCAGCCACGAGCCGCTAATCAGGAGGGTATTAAGGCTCAAGAGGATAGCTAACGCGATAACCGAGATCGTGGGAGGCAGGGCTGTGCACCCCGTGACTCCCGTTGTCGGCGGCTTCACAAGCTTACCCTCTAGACTCAAGCTTGAGAGGGCATTAGCGTTAGCTAAGGCTTTCAGGGATCTAGTCGAGGAGCCTGTGCGCCTAATCCTATCTCTCGAGGCTCCTGAGTTTGAAAGGAGAACAGCCTACGTCTCGTTAAGGGGGGATGGCGAGATCCCTCTGCTTAAGGGGCCCGTGGCTGTAAGTGGCCGCGGCGAGTTCCAGCCCCATGAGTATGAAAGGCACATTAGGTATGTCACTGAGAGCTACTCCATGGCCCGCCACTATACGCTAAGTGATGGAAGCGAGTACATGGTCGGCGCCTTAGCAAGGCTCAATAACAACTACCACAACCTCTCCGACGGCGCTCGCGAGATGGCTGCGAGCTTTAGTGTGAAGTTCCCCAGCTACTCGCCATTCGACAACAATAGGGCTCAGGCGCTAGAGCTTGTACACTTCGCTGAGAGAGCTATTGAAATACTGGATGCTCTACTTGAGTCACCGCCTGGCAGGGCTAGGATCGGTTTCGAGGTGCACGAGGGCGAGGGTGTAGCCGTCACCGAGGCTCCGCGCGGCCTCCTGATACATCACTATAGGCTAGATGCTAGGGGTAGGGTGACCCTAGCCAATATAGTGACCCCAACAGCGCAGAACTACAAGAACTTGGAGGCTGATGCCAGGGAGTTTGTAACAGTGCTTCTAAAGCAGGGAGTGGAGGACTTAGAGCGTAAGACCGAGATGCTGATAAGGGCCTACGATCCGTGCGTCTCATGCTCGGCCAGATTCTTCAGAGAGCACTGAAGCTGTAGTTAAATACTCGTTTTCTCTCTAACTAATCTCTCCTGAGATAAGTCTTATATGCTCCCAAGCCGAAGCATCATGATATGACAGAGGCATTACGGAAGTTCCTGGATAGGAGGCGTAGGGTATACCCGGATGTCGTATCCCTCCTAGTGGATGGATGACCCACGCCTCTAGTGAGGTTGAAGAGCGAGTGTAGAGATGGGGTGGAGGTATGGGCTAAGTTGGAGTGCTACAATCCGTTCAGCAGGAGTGTGAAGGACAGGCCTGTCTGGAACATGTTGAGGAGGGCCCTGGAGGAAGATAGGGTGAGGAGAAAGCTCTATGAGGCAACCTCTGGCAATGTTGGGATAGCGTTGGCCGCTCTCTGCAACTTCTATGGCCTAGAGTTAACTGCTTTTCTGCCCAAGAAGCCACCAGCCGTTACTCTCAAGCTGCTAAGGATACTGGGGGCTGGGATTATTGAGACAGATTATGAGACTATAAGCCCGGAGTTCTGGAGGTGGGTTGCCAGCTTGGCAGAGAGGAATAGGGCTTTAAACCTTAACCAGTTCGAGAACTATGCTAACCCTGAAGTCCACTACAGGACGCTTGCTAACGAGCTCATAGAACAGCTCGAGGCTGTGGGGAAGGAAGCCTGACTTCGTGATAGCTGGCATAGGCACTTCCGGCCACATATACGCGATCTCCAAGAGAATGGGGGAGAAGTACGGAGATGAGGTGAAGATAGTCGGGGTCCAGCCAGCTCCCGGCAGCAGGATCCCAGAGATAAAGCGGGTTGAGGCTAAGCCAAAATGGCTCGAGAAGGCTAGGCCGGACCGCATAGTGGATATCAGCCTGGAGGAGGCAGTGGAGGGAGTCATGATAGTTGCGAGGAGGGAAGGCCTACTCATAGGCCTAAGCGCGGGAGCAGTGTACCAGGCGTATAGGAGGCTGGTTGCTGAGGGATGGCGGGGGGTCTACGTCTTAGTATTCCCTGATGACGTGTTTAAATACATGAATATAGTAGCCGAGCACTTAGCTAGAGGTAATCGGAGAGGTTAAAGGAGCCGACTCTCGACTCGTAGTATTCAGCCTTCTCGAGTAAATCCTCAGCATCGAGCGGCAAATGCTCGAACTCGCGCTTGAGGCGTAGCATGTAGCCCGCCTCCCTGTTATCCATCCTCAGCCTGCCCTTCCTCCACTCCACTTCGATGAGCTGTAGAGCCTTAATACCCGCTCGAAGGGCTCTCCGGTAATCATCGCTCTCCTCTACTACCGCATGGGCTATCTCCCAGGCGAATAGTGGTGCCAGGATTAGGGCCTGTGGATCCTTCCAAGCATCAGACTCCACCATCAGGTCCCGCAATGTGGTCTCGCGCCTCATCCTTAGGGCTGCGTTCATTAATTCACAGTCATAATGTAATATCTCCAGGAATACCTGAGGCCCTGTTCCTCCGAACAGCTTCAGGTTCTCGACTTGCTCATTGGACCAGAGGTCGCAGGTGGCCGCTGCTATGTTGCCCACCAGGCTGGAATGCGCTACTGCGCTGGTCTTCCCCTCCATCGATATCGGGTAACCGGTAATTGCCTTTATGGCCACGTTCTCATAGGCGCAGTCCTTGCCTGGCCCCCTGGCTCCAACCTCATAAGCCTTGAGGGTTCTCGATATGCTCATAGCCCTCACCACAGCGGCCAGGGTGTGGGGCATCATCCTGTGCACGAAGCCTCCCGCAAGCTTCATGGCCGTGTTAGCAAAGCCGCACGCGGTATCTCCGCCAGCCACCGCACCATGCCTAGCTGCTATCCTAACCACCTCCCTCCACAGCCTCTCAACATCTATTGGGGCTAGGATGCCCAGTGACAGCGCTATCCCCTCCAGGTCCCCCCTAACTATCGAGTAGTCAAAGACCTCCTTGCCCCCTATCGATTCGATTGATAGCACATCAGCTCCCGCAGCGGCTACCTCCTCAAATGCCTCCATCATTAGGGCCAGCGCCTCGTCCCTCGAGATTTGCCTAGACCACCTTATGTCAGCCACTGTGACCCTCAGTGCTAGTGCTATGCCATGCTCGCTGTGGTAGTTCTCCATGATGCTCCTCTGGGCCTCGACTATCTCCCTAGCCAGCTTAGGCTGCATGGTAGCCTTATAGCTTAATTCAGTTTCCAGCTGTAGAGCCTCCATCCCTAGGTCAACCGCTCTCTCCAGCACGTCCCCAGTGATCCTCTCAAATTCCTCGACTAGCTTCCCAGCCTCCTCAGCCCCTCTACTAGGCCAGTACTTCAGCTCCGGCACTACTCGGCCAGCGCCGACCTCGAGATCAAGTCCGTAGCGCATGGGCCGCTTAGCCCTGCCGAATACGAGCTCACGGGGGTCCTCATATGAAAGCGAGGTGAATCTCGTCACGTGAGATGCAGGCTAAGGCCTCCTATAACCTCTTTCGCCTGACATGTAATAGTTCCCGAGGCGCAACTAGCCTTCCTGAGCACCCTAGCCAACCAGTTTAAGTAGTAATGCCTTAACCTCCTCTAGTGTTCCTGAGTCCCTGAGCCTTACGATTAAGCGGTTAGGCGCTACATAGGTTATGGAGGCGCCCCCATATTCGTACTTCACGAGGGCGCTCCCCAGCTTAAGCCTCACCCTAGCCCTACTCTTAAGCTTCTCCAGCACCTCACCTGACCTCCCAGGTCTTATTATAGCTAAATATGTGCCGCTGGTCTGGCACACTACGTCTATTCTCTCGAAGAGCACGTTTAGAGCCCTCACACCCACGGGCTAATAGTCGCGTAACTGCTTATTTGGCTAGCGGCGACTCGAAGTACCCAATGGTTTTTTCCAGAGGCCTGAGGTTAGCTCTTAGGCGGGGGGTGACTGGCCGGGGAGCCTAGCTCAGCTGCTAAGGCCTGGGGGCTCGGCTTCCGGGCTTATTTAGAGGGGCTGGCATCTAGTCCGCGTAGACGCTTGGTCAATAACTCCATCATCTTCTCCTCCTCAAGCGTCTGCTTTTCCTCTGGGGTTAGGCTGCTTGGGAGCCAGGCGGGCTTCTCTCTCCTCCTATAGTAAGCCCTTATGGCCCTCCTGGCGCGCGCGTGGTCATTGGGGCCCGGCTGGTTGGGGGCTGGGGGTTGTCGGCTTGGCCCCCTAGTTGCTGGGGGCCCGCCCCATATCTCGCCCGCGCGCAGGGCCCCGCCACGCCGAGCGGCGTGGGGGAGCGGTGCGCCCTCTTGTTCATCGGGCTTGGTCGTGGGGTTCACTGCTGGTGGCGCCCAGCGCTGCTGGTGTTGCTGGGCGCCAGTGCCGCGGATCACTTCTGCTGTGGCTCGCCGCGGCTCTATCCTGTTAGGATTTCAGCTGGATTTATAGCATTGTCCCGGTTAGAGTTGGTTGAAAGTGGCTTGTGTGCCGCTGAGGCCCTGGGTGAGGATGCTCGGGGCTAGGCACGCGGGGCGGGCATCAACACCCAACGCACTGGATGAGAGGATGGCGAGGCTGGAGGAATTGTTAAATGTGCTCTACGAG
>QMRZ01000007.1 GCA_003649495.1 Thermoprotei archaeon
CCTAGACCCCCTCGTGGCTAGCAGCATGGATGAGGGGGTGCCAATGCTGCTTAAGGCGCCGGACTCCGAGGTCTCCAGCAAGTTGCGCGAGCTAGCTGAGCAGCTGGACGAGGCGCTGAGCACTGCTTAGCTATAGAGAGGAAAACGCTACGAGGCTAGCCAGTCTGCGACTCGTACTTTACGACCTTCGTGAGCTTGGTGGGCTTGTCGGGGTTCAGGCCGCGCGCCACAGAGGCGTAGTAGGCTATTAGCTGAGCCGCCTTAACCACTGGCAACACGGCGGCATCGCCCTCTACTCCCTCGAATTCAACCTCTGAGCCCTTGAAGTAGGCTTCAACCCCCTCAGCCCTGGGGCCCACGTATACCCACGCGGGCTTGTAGCCCTGAATCTTCTTCAGCGCCACCTCAGACTCCCTGAACGCCTCCCCGCTCCCCAGGAGCAGGTAGACAGGCGTGCCCTCATCCACGAGCTGGAGTGGGCCGTGGAGGAACTCCCTCACAGCGAACCCCTCGGCGTGTATCATGGCCGCCTCCTTCAGCTTCAGCGCGAACTCTAGGGCTATCGGGTACGTCGCCCCCCTGCCCAGCACGTAGACACTCTCCGAGCTCTTCAGCCCTGAGGCGAGTTCTCTAAGCCTGCCCCTGGCCTCTATTACCTGCTCAGCAGCCTTGACTGCCTCCGTTAAATCGTCAAGGCCGCCCCCAGCTACAGCCCTCACTATCATCAGGCTCGCAGCCAGCTGTACATCGAACGTCTTAGTGGCAGTCACTGCCTTCTCCTCACCAGCTCTTGTCACGACACTGTAGTCCGCTAGCTTAGTCAGGGTGCTGCCCGGCGTGTTGGTGATCCCTATGGTGAGCACCCCAGCGGCTTTAGCCTCCTTCACAGCCTCGATGACATCGCTGCTCTCCCCCGACTGGGAGAAGCCTATGACCACGTACCTGCCCTTCACCGGCTTCCAAGCCTTGAACTCGGATGCAGGCACGGCGGTGAAGTGCAGGTCTGTGTACTTATTGATCAGGTACTGGAGGTAAAGGCTGGCGTGGAAGCTCGTGCCCGAGCCCACTATGAAGCCCCTCCGCACCTCGGCTCTCCTCAGAGCATCGGCAACTGCCTCGACCTCGCCCCTACACTCTGAGAGGGTTCTTCGAACGACGCTCGGGCCTTCCACAGCCTCCTTGAACATGTAGTGCTCCTCCACCTTCATCGGCCTATGAAGGCTCTCAGAATGTTATAAAGAGTGCGTTACCTCCGCTTAATTAAGCCCCTCTCAGCTAGCTTCTCAGCAGCTCGCCGCAGCACTCCTCTCACCAGCGGCCTGAGCGATAGACCACCCAGCTTCCTAGCTGCTGCTCTGACGCTGCCGCTCTTGACGAATACCTCCAGCACCGTGCGCTCCTCCCAGCTCAGGTCATCCAGCTTCTCCAGGGCGAGCCTGGCCACCTCGACGGGCGTCTCCTCGTACCTCCAGCTGAACTCCGAGTCGCTGGGGGGCACGTCGAACTTCTCAATCCACTTAAACTTTATCACGGTCACCGGAGTGTTAGCCCTGATGCTGGGGTAGTGCTGCCTCAGCGCCTTTAGGAGCTCGTAGAGGCTGGAGAAGCCGTCCAGCCTAGCATCCTCCTCAGTTAAGTCTATCAGCTTCTTCCTCTCGATCCCCGTTATCCGAACCCTCCCCAGCACTAGGCCTCCACAGTAGACCAGTACTGTGTCGCCAACCCTGTACTTGATGTTGCCTAGCCTAATGGTGCACGTCTTGGAACCCCTCAGTAGCTCGGAGAGGTATTTCTTGGAGAACATTAATGGCCTCGGCATCCCCGGGCATGGGGGCTTAGAGGCTTTAAAGGCGTTGCTGCTCCGCCCTGGACGACGACCCTCATCCTACAGCCTTCCTGGCCAGTATACTCAAGACAGCTTCTACCTGAGGTCTCATGACTTTCGGCAACCCCTTTATCCCGGTCTCGAGGAAGCCTCTCACCAGGAGGGAGGTTGCCTCCTCCTCAGTGAAGCCCCTTGACATGAGGTAGTAGAGCTCCTCCTCTGAGATCTTGCCTATGGCAGCCTCGTGCGTCAGCTGCGAGCCCCCATGCAGCGAGCAGAGTATCGGCGCTGTCTCTATCCTCGAGTCGGGAGAAAGCTGCAGCCCCCTACACTCTATGTGGCCCCTGGAGCCCGGAGCCCTCGCCTCTATCCTCGTCGGCAGCCTCAGGGCTGCTCCCCTGACCGCCACAGCTCTTGCAAGCACCTCCCCCCTACTGCCCTCCCCAGCCAGGATCAAAGTAGAGCTTATCGTTGTAGAGGAGCCGGGGCTAGCGACGTAGAGTGTCGATAGCAGGGCAGTAGCCCTCCGCTCCAGGAGCGCCCTCGAGTCGGACGTTAAGGTGGATGGCGACTTTAGGCAGGTGTAGAATTGCGTGAAGCTGCCCCCCTCCCCAACCTCCACGCCGGTCTTAGCGGTCACCCTAGTCTCCCTCATCCAGCTGTGAATCATCACATAGTTGAGCCGCGCACCCCTCCGCAGATACACCTCCGTGTAGCCCTTGTGCGCCTCTCCGCGCTCAGTACTCGCGCAGGCCGAGGTCATGAGGACTTCGCTGCCCTCATCAACCACAACTATGTTGTGGACGAGCTGCTCCGCCTCGCTCACCACGAAGCAGAAGGTGAGGGGGGCCTGGATGCGCAGCCCCGGCGGCACGTAGAGGAAGGCTCCATGGAGCCCTACCCCCTCCTCCCTCGGCAGTGCGCGCCAGAGCAGCTTCCTAACCCAGCTATGCCTGCTTACAGCCTCTCTGAGGGGCTCTAGGAGTAGTCCCCTACGCCTCAGGCTATCAGCGACTACCCGCCTCAACACGTCGTAGTTCCTCTGCAGGTAGAGAGCCGTGCCGCCAGCCCTCGCTAGCTCATCAACTACGCTCATTAGCCCCACCTCCCGCCAGCCCGCTGTACCCCTTAGCCCTTACCTCCCTTAACAGGTGAGGCAGCTCGCCCGAGGCCACTATCCTGCCGTCAATCATCACGTGAGCCTCATCCACCCTCCTCAAGTACTCAGCTACGATACCCGTGTGGGTGACTAGCAGCACTGCAGCTCCCCTCTCGACTAGCCTGTTAATAGCCTTCCCGACCACCCTTATGCTCTCCAGGTCGACACCGCTATCCGGCTCGTCCAGCAGTGCCAGCTTGGGGCGCTGCAGTATCGTTAAGGCCAGCTCAACGCGCTTACTCTCGCCCCCACTAAATCCCTTGTGGAGCTCCCTATTGAGCAGCTCCTCAAGGCCCAGCCCCGAGACGTCGGCGGGCGATGTGCCGTAGAGCCTGCACAGCTCCCTAATGAGGCGTGAGAGCGTGACTCCTATGGGCCTAGTGCTCTGGTACGCCATGGCTATACCCATCCTGGCCCTCTCGTGGGGCTTGAGGTCTCTCATATCCCGCCCCTCGAACATTATCTCCCCCTCGACCACAGTGTAGCCGGGGATCCCCATGATTGCCTTGAGGAGCGTGCTCTTGCCGCTGCCGTTAGGCCCCATCAAGATGTGTAGCTCTCCTCTCTCAATCTCTAGGTTTATTCCCTTGACTACCCTCCTCCCCGCGACTGCGACGTGTAGATTCCTGAGCTCGAGGAGAGCCATGGAATGTCACCGGCATACCACCAGGGGCTTTATTTAAACATGCCGTTACGCCACACAGCTTAAATCCAGACGCTTACACTCTACATTGGGCAGTGATGAATCGTGACCCGGCCTGAGCGGTGATTGGGGCCGTCGCATCTGAGCATCTCCTTAGCTGATCAGCAGAAAACTTGAATAGTTGGGGAGTTTGATAACCCGAGGCGAGGGAAGATGGCTAAGAAGTTTGAAGTAACTATAGATAGGGACGCGTGCATCGCCGATGGAGCTTGTGCAGCCCTCTGCCCGGACGTCTTCGAGCTGAGTGAGGAGGATGGGAAAGCACAGATAGTCAAGAAGTTCAGGGTTGGCGACGACCCGGGGAAAGGATTAGTGCCCGGAGACCTCGAGGAGTGCGTCAAGAGCGCTGCAGAAGCCTGCCCCGTCCAGATAATCTCGGTGAAGGAGGTCGAGGAGTAGGGGGGACTCTGGCACCTGCTCTTTTTTAGCGGTGCTCTGTCTCGACTTCCTCGGGCGGGTCTGCTGCGATGGCCGCCGCCCGCTCGACGAGTGGAGGACTTATGAAGGGCCAGCCAGCCTGGGAGAGGATCGCCGCTGGCCTCTCGAGGAATGAGATGTAATACTCGCGGGCAGTGAGCTCGATCAGCTGAAGCTTGTCCACGAGGACTATGTACACGTAGTGGAGCTTCGCCTCCAGTAGTTCATCGAACTTCACAGGAGGCTTGGAGTAGTACGAGTCTATCAGATTCTTGAAGTGGGAGATGCCCCACCTAACTCTCTCCTCGGGCGGGAGGAACATTATGTAGGGCAGCTGTAGGATGTGGAAGGGGGGGACTGCTACCGCGAACTCGTCGGCGTACCTGCTGTACCTAGCGACCTTGCTTAGCTCTCTAGCCATCCTGTAGGCCACGGGGTCTAGCGAGTTCTCAGGAGGCACGAACCCCGTCTCAACCTCGACTATCAGGCTCCTCCCATCCCTAATCCCATATACGTCGCACACGAGGCTTGGCGCGAGCTCGTGTTCAACCTCCACCTCATAGCCCCTCGAGAGGAGGTGAGCCGCGACCACCAGCTCCATCACGGTATGGTTTGAGCTTATGACGCGGCGGAGGGCCAGCTCCTTGAGCTTATCGCCTAGCTGCTCAAGCCTGTGCCGCGCGCCCGGATCCAGCTTCTCCCCCAGGGATGCTATGGCCGCATCGATGTCCTCTACGAGACCCACGTGCGAGGGACTCGTGACCACATTATAAGATAACGATTAGGTTACTACCCGTTGCCTCAGCCCGTCTCAAGCCTCCTCCCCCACCAGCTTCCTCCGAGCCCTCCTCACGCCTCCCCTGAGGCTGTAAGCCTTGAAACCCAGCTTCCTGAGTAGGTAGGCCGCTTCGAGGCTTAAAGCTCCCTCATCGCAGACCAACACGTAGGTGGCCGAGGGATTCAGCTCATCCACCTTCTCCAGGAGCTCGTCAAAGTCCACGTGGATGGAGCCTGGTATGTGCCATTTCCTGAACTTGCTCTCGCTCCTTAGGTCTAGCACTACTGCCCCCTTAGGCACGGCATCTACCTCGAGCCCCTCCAGCCTCTCCTCCACGCTCACGCTCCTGAGGTCGTACTCCTTGACGTTCATGAGAGCCTCCTCGAGGAGGGAGGGATCCAGCTTCTCCTCCTCCGCCTCCACCTCCTCCAGGCTGACATGAGTGCGGGGATGCTCCGCAAATGCTCCGCAGTACTCCTTTACTCTAGCTGACGCGTCGTAGGTCCCCACCTCGCGGGCTAGCGCGATTATGTCGTCCTTATCGAAGCCTATGAGGGGCCTCAATACGGGCATCTTGACGGCCATGGAGGCCACGTACAGGTTCCTGAGAGTCTGGGAGGCCGCCTGCCCCAGCGACTCGCCTGTGACGATGGCCTCTGCCCCCACCTTCCTTGCCAGGGCCTCAGCCGCCCTGTACATATACCTCTTGAGAATCACGTTCAGCAGCGAGATGTCACACTTCCTCCTCAGCTCCCTCAGGAGCTTCCTGAAGTCAACCACGTAGAGCTTCGGCCTGTACCCGTAGCTCCACTCATCGGCTAGGACCTTAAGGACGTGGAGGGCGCTTAGCTCCTGGACGGGGCCTCCGAGATTGCAGAGCAGGTAGTAGACTTCCGCCCCCCTCCTCAGCATGTACCAGGCGGCTATGGGCGAGTCAAAACCGCCTGACACTAGAGCTAGGACTCTGCCCTCACTGCCCACAGGCAGCCCCCCATAGGCCCTCAAGACCTCGGTGTAGAGGTAGGCCCGGCCCTCCCTAACCTCCACGAACGCGGTCACCTCCGGCCTCTCCAGATCCACCTTGCTGCCATACTTCAGCAGAGCAGCTCCTAGGGCCTTCTCCACGTCCATTGAGGTGAAGGCGTGCCTGCCAGCTCTCCTGGCTCTTACCGCGAAGGCCCTCCCCCTCACCTTATCAGCGAAGAAGGCCTCTGCCCTCTCAACTAAGTCCTCAAGGCCGGTGAACTCCACTTCGTGAGCGATGGAGAGCGACTTTATGCCGAAGACGTGCCTGAGGACTTCAGCTGCCCTCTTCTCGTCCCCAGCGTAGATGAAGATCCTGCCCCTCTCCCTCCTGATCGCATAGGGTATCGAGTGAGTGCGCAGCGCGTCGTCTATGTTCCTGAGTAGCAGGCGCTCAAACCTCTCCCTAGTCCCTCTACCCTTTATTGTGATCTCGCCCATTCGGACTAGTATTACCACAGGCTGGAGTGTGAGCAGCGGTTTTTAAGCATAGGTTGCGGGAAAGTCTTTATGAGTTATCATGTGTTGAGAGGCTGAGGGCATGGGCCTTAAGGCACGCCGGGCAGTACTCATCAGGATCACCGGGCTAGTCCAGGGGGTGGGCTTTAGGCCCTTTATCCACCGCATAGCTAGGAGGAGCGGAGTGAGGGGCTACGTCAAGAACCTGGGCGGCTCAGAGGTGGAGGTGTGGGCTGAGGGCGCTGACGGCGCCGTGAGGAGGTTTCTCGAGCTACTGGAGCACGAGCGCCCGCCTCCCGCCGAGCTAGACGAAGTTAATGTGATAGAGGTCGAGCCCAGGGGCTACAGGGAGTTCAGGATACTCAGGAGCGGGCGCCAGGTGACTAGGCGCTCACAGATACCCCCGGACATAGGCGTCTGCGAGCACTGCTTGAGGGAGGTACTCGATCCTAGCTCTAGGTGGTACAGGTACGCGTTTAACTCGTGTGCCTGGTGTGGGCCCCGCTTCTCAATGATGTACTCCACCCCCTATGACAGGGAGAACACAGCTATGAGGGCCTTCCCCCTATGTGATGAGTGTAGGAGGGAGTACTCGGACCCAGACAACCTGCGAAGGTTTCATGCCCAGGGGATTAGCTGCCCCCGCTGCGGCCCTAAGCTATGGCTCCTGGATGGGAGAGGTAGGGAAATCGCGTGTGAGGACCCCATACGGGAGGCGGCCAGGCTCGTTGATGAGGGCTTCATCGTGGCTGTCAAGGGGGTGGGGGGCTTTCACATAGCGGCGCTGGCCTCCGATGATGATGTCGTGGCTGAGCTCAGGAGGAGGAAGCACAGGCCCCAAAAGCCCTTCGCGATCATGGCACTAGACCTGGAGGTGGTGGGTAGGATAGCGAGACCCTGTGAGAAGCACGTAGAGCTCCTCTGCTCCCCTCAGAGGCCGATAGTGCTCGTGCCCAAGAGGGAGGAGGCGCCTGTCTCAGAGCTCGTGGCCCCCGGCCTGGCCGAGATAGGCGTGATGCTCCCCTATACTCCGCTCCACTACCTCCTCCTCATGGAGACGAGGGATAAGTTCCTCATAATGACGAGCGGGAATAGACGTGGATTGCCGATATGCACGGGCGTTGAGGCGCTCGAGGAGCTGAAGGGGATAGCCGACTACTTCCTCCTCCATAACAGGGAGATAGTGAATAGGGTGGATGACAGCGTGGTGAGGCTCACAGACGGCATACCTCAGCTCCTCAGGAGGGCCAGGGGCTACGCCCCCAGGTGGATCAGGGTGCCGTTCAAGCTGGAGAGGGAGGTGATAGCCCTGGGCGCGCACCTCTCGAATGCGGGGGCTGTGGCCTTCGAGGATCGGGTAATCCCGACACAGTATGTCGGCGACATGGACTGCCTTGAGAACGTAGAATTCCTCCTCTCAGCCCTCAAGTTCCTCGAGGAGTGCTACAAGCTGAGTGCTAAGGCAATAGCATCAGATGCACACCCCGGTTACGTGACGACGCGGCTAGCCGCGTCGAAGGCGTCGCAGCTCGGGGTGCCCCACATCAGGGTCCAGCACCACCACGCTCACATAGTCTCCGCAATGGCATCGGTAGGCATTCAAGCCGACGAGGAGGTGCTGGGAGTAGCAATTGACGGGGCTGGCTACGGGGCTGATGGCAAGATCTGGGGGGGCGAGGTGATGGTCGCATCCTACACGGGGTACGAGAGGGTGGGGCACCTGGAGTACATACCCCTGCCGGGAGGGGATAGGGCCACCATCTACCCTGCCAGGATAGTCGCGGCAACATTATCGCTGGAGCTAGGCCCGGAGCACGCGCTCAAGATCTGCGAGAAGCTAGGGCTGCACCACAGCTTGCCGGGAGGGCGGGCAGAGCTGGCGCTCGCAGCCAGGAGTGCTCCCAGCGCCCCCCAGGCCTCCAGCGTGGGGAGGTTCCTGGATGCTGCCTCAGCCATCCTGGGGATATGCCGTGAGAGGACCTACGAGGGCGAGCCAGCAATGAAGCTAGAGGCCGCGGCTAGGGGGGGCGGGCTAGTTGGAGGGCTCAAGCTAGAGGTGGAGGACGGCCGTGTAGTCGTCAGAGAGTACCTCCTGAGGCTAGCTGAGGCCGTGGACGAGCACAGCGTTAAGGACCTAGCCTACACTACCCAGGTGAGGCTGGGAGAGGCTCTAGGCCTACTGGCGCGCGAGGCCCTAGGCGATGCCCACATGCCAGTAGTCGTGTCGGGCGGGGCCGCGGTAAATGACTACATCATCAAGGGGCTGAAGAAGACTGTTGGCAAGCTGCTGCTGCCCCGCGGCATCCCCCCCGGTGACGGGGGGATCGCCGTGGGGCAGGCCGTCGTGGCTGGGCTAAGCTTTTTTGAGTAGCCCGTGTGAGTTGAGCGATGACGGTAGTCGCTACTCACTCATCCCTGGGCCTAGCTGCTAGAGTCGCAGAGCTGCTCTCAGACGAGCTGGTGCTTGTGGAGGAGAAGCTCTTCCCAGATGGGGAGAGGTACCTCAGAGTCCCTTGTAAGCTGGAGGGAGATGTGATCCTAGTGCACTCGACCCACCCGCCACAGGATGAGAGGATCATGGAGCTACTGCTCGCGATAGATGCGGTGAGGGGGGCTGGCGCCAAACGAGTGGTAGTCGTCACGCCGTACCTGGCTTACGCCAGGCAGGATAAGCGGTTCCTGGAGGGCGAGCCCATCAGCATCGGCGTCGTACTCCAAGCGGTCCAGGCAGTGGGCGCGGATGCGCTGGTGGTGGTTGACATTCACAAGCCCTCCTCCCTTGACGAGTGGCTCAGGATTCCTCACATAAACGTGCTGCCCATCAAGCAGCTCGCGGAGTACTTTAAGGGGAGGCTGAGAGACCCTCTAATCCTGGCCCCCGATAAGGGGGCTCTCCACAGGGCGCGGGACATGGCGCGTGTGCTAGACGCCGACTACGACTACCTGGAGAAGAGGAGGGATCGCGTGACTGGCGAGATCAGAGTCTTACCCAAGAGCATGAGCGTGGAGGGGAGGGACGTGCTCATAGTGGATGACATCATAAGTACTGGGGGGACGCTAGCGGCTGCAGCAAAGTCGGCGATATCGGCTGGCGCTAGGGGAGTCTACGCGGCGTGTACACATGCGCTCCTGGTATCTGGCGCGCTGGACAAGGTGTACGGAGCTGGAGTCAGGGAGGTCGTGGCCACGGATACCGTCCCCTCACCCATCTCCAAGGTGAGCGTAGCTGAGCCCATCGCAGAAGCCCTCAAGCGCCTCAGCCCCTGATGCCTAGCCTATCCACCCTCGAGATGAGGGCAGCCGTTAAGCCGGCTGTCACGGCCTCAGTTAGCGGGCCTACCCCGATCATGTATCCACCCATCACGGGGAGGTAGAGGCCCAGCAGCGAGTAGATGAGGGCGGTCACGGGATCCCGCACGAACATGAGTAGGAGGAAGTAGGACGAGAGGACATCGTACATGAACTCCGAGATGAAGGCTAGGACGAATATCAGCGTTGCTCGGTGCTTAGCGCGGAGCAGGCCCCAGGCCCCTCCTATAGCTCCAGCTAGCAGGGAGTCAACCACAGTCCACGGGCCCAGCCCTAACAGCAAGTCGCTCAGGGCGAATGAGAGGATTCCCGTAAGCATGCCGGCCAGGGGCCCCGCAGTATAGCCAGCCACCATGGCCGCCAGTAGGGGGGCGTTGAGGAACTGCAGCGTGCCGACAAGCGCGTGCTTGGTGAGCCTCACCGCTATGCCCAGGGCCGTGAACAAGGAGACTAGAGCTACTACCCTAGCGTTCACTTCTCCCGAGTCTGGGGATGAGGCTTGACGGCTGGAGAGGCGGTGTGGCGCCTGCGCCTCAGGAGTGAGAAGGCGAGCAGTCCCGCGGTCGCTACCGCTAGGCCTGCGCACAGTGCTGCTAGCCAGCTAGGCGGTGGGGAGCCCTGCTCACCCTCTTCCTGTCCTACGCTCACCTCAATCCTCTTGAGCACAGCCCTCACCTCTAGCTGCTTATCCACCTTTAGCAGGAGAGCTGTTTGATTGTAACCAGGCGCGCTGACTATAACGCGATACGTCCCAGTGGGCAGGTTAAACACGCACTCAGCTCCCCTGGACTCTGCTAGCACCTCCCCATCCTCTGCCTCCACGATCACCGTGGCATTCTCCACCTCCACTCCCTCCTCACCGGATACCCGTATGACGACCCTGTAAGTCCCCCTAAGCGTCACTACGGCTCGCGTATCCTGCTCCACCGCCCACGAGCCCTCAGCCAACTCACCCCCCGCCCTCACGCTTACTGTGTAATTCCCCCGAGTCACGTTCAGCAATGCCCTACAGTTAACGGCTTCACCGCTCCACAACACCTCCCCATCACGCAGGACGGCTATGTGACAGAGGGGGGGCACAGTGCCGTTATCGAATATGCCCATGACCTCGAGTAGGTAGAGCCTCTCCAGCCGCACCGTGAGGGAGGTGCTCTCTGAGAGGCTGAGCATCACGCGTGATGGCTTATGTGAGGGTGAGCTAACCTCGACGACGTAGAGCCCCGGCTCCAGCGTCATCACGGCTATGCCATCCTCAGAGGTCCTAGCGAGGGGGGTTGAATTAATGCTGATCAAGGCGCCTGGGATCGGCGCTCCCTCATCATCGACCACCTTCACCGTGAGGGAGAGGGGCTTGGCCTCGGGCTCAACGCCCCTAAGCCTTAGGAGGGACGCCTCATTGGCGGTAATTACCACAACGTAGTCGCCCGCCAACTTCATCCTCGCAAAGCCCCTCCAGGAGCCTAGCCATCGAGCTCCAGTCGCGGGATCTAGGTAGAGCAGCGTGGTATTCCTCGATACGGGGTCGCCAAGGAGCACGAGCACCCTGCCCTCATCGTCTACTAGGGAGTGCACAGCGCCGCTCGGCGCTGTAGCGAGCGAGTACCGCTTAAAGTTCCTATGAGAGATGTCCACGAGCATTAACATCAGCTTCCCCCCCTCTAGGTAGGTGTAGTGGAAGAACTTGGCCCCAGGCGAGAAGCCGTAGCTCCTCCACTCCCCAGCGCGGTGGGGGAAGGTTACGTTAGAGACCACTGTGAGCCCATCTCCGCCGACCCTGTATATGGCTAGCTTCCCCCACCGCGCTATGTAAATAGTTGAGAAGTTCTCATCGACGCCCACGTCCTTGACTCTCTCGACCTCCGCCTTAACGAGGTATGTCCTACTCCCCACCCTCCTGATTACTAGCAGCCGCTCGTCGTTCTCCAGGCATATGTGGCAGAAGGTGTTTATGCCTAGGAGCAGGGCTAGTGTGGCATTCCTGCTCAACAAGCACTTCACATACCTGTTCAGCACGTGATCTCTGGGCCCAGCATCCTCGAGACTGGGTAGGGCTTTGAAGACTACATTCCTCCCAACCAACACGGCTACAACCCCGTTAGCGTAAGCGATGCTGTACTCCCCCCTCTTTATCGCATTGACATCTACCCTGAGCTCACACCAAGTAGCTTCACCGCTCATTGGAGATAGCAGGCCCAGCCAGCCCCTCGAGGTGAGCACGAGTATGCCATAGGGGTACGCGGGCTCCACAGCCACCGGCGTGCCATGCGTACCGGTATGTGAGACCCACCTAATGCCGTCCTCAACGTAGATTATCGTGCCATTGGCAAGCGCCACTACGAGGGCGGCGCCGTAGGCAGCTGCATCGGCTACCTTGCCAGCCACTGAGCTCACTAATTGGGGCTCGCAGCTAGAGAGGCTAGCCAGGCAGAGCTGCACCACTACTAGGGCGGCGACCCCGAGCCTCATGACCCGATCTCAGCAGCTTAGCTCCCCTAATAACCCTTTGCGTCAAGTAGCTGAGCACTACTAATGCGGCTAGCGTGATGGCTGAGACCAGGGTTATCGCGTCGCCTGGAGTTGAGAGCCTGTAGTAGAGCCTGAGGACGTGCTCGCCACCAGGCACCTCCACCTTGATGAACGGGATCTTGTAGTTCGTTAACGTGCCATCATCTGGTACTAGGACGAATGAGGGGACGTTGGGGTAGTACCTGCCCACCTCTACCTCGCGTCCGTCAACTCGGGCATGCCAGCCCGGATACTCCACCTGCCTCACATACACTACCGTGTCATTAGGGGCTGAGTACTTCACGACTATCTCGCCGGGCCTTATCTCCACGTCCTCAACGACTCCTCCCTTAATGCTCACGATTGGGTTGAAGGACGTGGTCCTGAACACGTGAAACGGCGGCTCCACGAACAGCTCTTCGAATAGGTCAGGCCTAGCTCTCATAGCGTTCACAAGGGTCTTGTCGAATAGCACGAAGTACGTTATCCCGAGCTCCCTGGCCACGTGGTAGAGCCTCTCGGGATGGCGGGCGAGCCAGGATATGGGCTGCCCCAGGAGGTAGTCTGCCTCGGTGTTCGCTAGGGGGTGGGTTATGTACCTAGTGCCGTAGCCCCCACCCACCTGGGGCTTCCCCGTCAGCATCGATGAGAGGTAGAAGTAGTGTGACACGGGGAGGCGCCGCCAGTCGCCCAGCTTCCAGAGGGTGTCCTGGTAAAACACGTACGTATTATCAGAGGCATTAGCGGCTACCCACTCCATGATGCGCCTCAGGCTCTCGGTCATCGGGAAGTCAGTGTCTAGCTTAAAGTGCAGCTCACCAGCGTAGGGGTAATAGAGGTCAGTCTCCTGCAGGTGGGGGATTATGTAAAGTGCTGCGAACAGCATGGCGATGAGCCCTATAGCCGCCCAGCCCACCTGAGCCACTGCACCCCTAGCCTCCTTCAGGGATTCGTAGGCCCTCCTGAGAGGGGTTGAGAAGCCTATTGCAGCCGCTGCGAACACGAGGTATCTGGCTAGCCCAGCGAACTTGTAGTAGGCGTAGTCGCTGCTGAACGGCATGAGCTGCCCCATGTTCACCGTCCAGCCGAGGAACTGGAACCTGTAGGAGGCAGGCCCCGTGGCCATGAATAACAGTAGAGAGGCGGCAGACCCTATGAGTAGGGGGGCTGGCTGGGCGGAGAATGCTGAGGCTAGGAGGAATAGGAGTGATGAGTAGATGAGCCTGAGGCCCATGCATCCATCGTAAGGCGATGCTGCCGATACTAGCCACATTATCACGGCCGCCGAGGCTGCTGTGAGGGGGATGAGCCTCGAGCCCCTGGAAGGCATCGAGGCGGCAATGAGTACGCTCATCAGAAAGAGAGCCCCCTGCAGCAGGCCGAGGGACCTTAGGAAGGTGTTGAAGCCCCCGGGCCCGAGTACCCACTTAATCGTGGGGAGGCTGCGGTACGCGTAGTTGGTCTTGAGTAGGGGGATTAGCCAGAACGCCGCTAAGCCCCCCGCGCCAGCAGCAGCTACGCCCAGAGTAGCTGCTGCCCACGCCACCCCCCTCCAGGAGCCGGCTAGCTTGGCCCTCAGCCCCTTGCCCTCAGCAATTACGATCGCCCTCAGAGCGGCGTACACGGTGAGGAGCAGGAGCACAGCAGAGAGCCCTATCCCAGTCATGGGGTGGCTGAGGAGGGTGGCGGCTATCAGGAAAGCAGTTAATGAGGCTAGCCTAGCCCAGCGCCACCCTCTAGCTGAGAGAGCCAGCCAGTAAGCAGCTAAGCTGATGAGAGCTACCCCTATGCCCAGCCGGTGAGGCCACATTCCTATGACGTACATCTGCTTCAAGCCAGCATCTAGCCACTCCGACTCCTGAGGCATGACGACGATGCATAGCAGCGCTGCCAGGCACGCTGCCACTGGGTCGCGGGTCGACGCCTTAACGTACAGGTACGCCCCCACCGCTGGGAGCAGGTAGGTGATTAGGAATGCCACCTTGTAGGCCATATTTATATCTATAAAACCCAGGGCCGCGTGGTAGATGAGAGCTACAAGTAGGTATGCCCCCGGGTTGTAATACTGATTGAACACCCAGCCGAAGTTATTGTAGGGGTCCCACCCCAGCACAGTTAGTTGGGGGAGGAAGTATACGGCAGTTAGGTACGAGCAGACGAGGTGTGGGGGGTTATCCCACCCGGGCAGCACCCCCTCTCTGAAGATCGTCTTCACAGATAAGGCGCCCAGGAGAAGCACTGCCGCCAGTGCCAGCTCGCCACTTATCGCGCGCCGCCCGCCTTCCATGGTAGCTTCGCGTGTAGCGTTTGCAGGGGGTTTATTTCCATTATGGCGATAAGCCTTTAAACATCCTCAAGCCGGGCTCTTCTGAGGAGTATGGCAGGCCTCAGCCTACGAGTAGTTGCCAGCACAGCCATAATCGCCATGACCCTCTTCCTCATCTTCCTGCCCGAACTCAACAAGATGTTCGTGAGGGCCGAGGAGGACGTGCTCACACGCGTGCTGGAGCACTTCACACAGCCGGAGCTCTTCGGGCTGGAGGAGCTGGACCTGAGCGGGGAGTGGAGGTACACGGTGAAGAGCTACGAGGAGGGAGTGCTCGAGGGGCTCTACAGGCCTGATGCGCCAACAGAGGAGTGGCGCAACGTAACGGTGCCATTCATGTACGTAGCCACATCGCGCAACTCGACTATATGGCTCAGGAAGGACTTCGTAGTTCCTGAGGGAGTTGAGGGGGCTAGGGTGAGGCTAGTCTTCATGGGCGCCTTCTACAGAGCTGAAGTGTGGCTTAACGGCGTGTACCTGGGCGCCCATGAGGGCTACTTCGCCCCATTCTTCTTCGACGTCTCTGACAAGCTGAACTACGGAGGAGTTAACGTGCTAGTGGTGTGCCTCTCAACTCCCGTTGAGCTCGACCTGGATAACAAGCAGGGCATAGTCGGGGTGTTCAACGACTGGGACATGAAGCCGTACCCCCGCTGGGCTCTGGGGAAGCTGCCCCCCAAGTACGAGTGGACAGTCCCGATAGGCCTATGGAGACCCGTAAAGCTCGTCGTCAGCGGGCCTGTCGCGGTCACCACCGTCCTAGTAGACTCCACTTACGACCCCTCCACCGGCCAGGCTCACTTGAAGCTCAGGTTCTACGTCTCAAACACTGGGGGGGAGGCCGCCTGTGAGCTGAGGTACGTCATTAGTCCCTATAACTTCGAGGGGCGAGCTGTCGAGGGGAGGCTCAGCTTCTCGCTAAGTGGAGGAGAGAGGAGGTGGGTTGAAACCGAGGCGACAATCCCCGATGCCAAACTGTGGTGGACTTGGGATCAGGGAATACCCCACCTCTACAGCCTGGAGTACGAGGTAATGGCGGGGGGCGAGCTGCAGGGCAGGGGGTCGCTCAGGTTCGGTATCAGAGAAGTTGAGGGCGTGGTAGGCCCTCGTGAGGCGAGGATAGCCATCAATGGGCGTCGAGTCTTCCTCAGAGGAGTGAACTACATAAGCGACTTCCTGCTCGTGCGCGCCACCCCCGAGTCACTGAGGCGGGACATGGACATGATGCTGAAGGCTAACGTGAATTTCGTCAGAGTACATGCTCACGTCGAGCCTCCCGAGTTCTACGCGCTCGCTGACGAGGCTGGAGTAGCTGTCCAGGCGGATGGCCCCCTGATATGGGCCTACGCCTCCAGGCTGAGGGGCGAGGCGCACACACAGTTCCTGAGGAAGGCACAGGAGGTGTTCGCCGAGATGATCCTAATGCTCTACAACCACCCCAGCGTGATACTCTGGACCGTACATAATGAGCCTCCCTGGGCTAGCAGGTGGATGGGCCGCCTCTACAGGATGAGCGTCAACCGACAGCTGGACGAAGTCCTAGCGGCCTTGATCTCCAGCATTGACCGCCAGGGCAGGCCCATAATCATGGGGAGCGGCTACGAGGACCAGCACGTCTACTACGGGTGGTTCGGCGGCACGTGGATCGACTTCCTCAACGATAAGTCGCCATTCCCAACGGAGTTTGGAGCCGAGTCCCTGCCCAGCATAGGCTCGCCCTTCTGGGAATTGGTGAACGTCACCCACTGGCCCATCAAGAAGGGGGATAGGGAGTACTATGAGCTGACTTACCGATGCTTCTACTGGGCTAGCGGCTACGTCAAGATCCCCTACGGGCTACCCGAGGACTACAGCAGCCTCGAGGCCTACGTGAAGGCGAGCCAGGAGTACCAGGCCGCCCTCCTAAAGGTAGCGATCTCCAGGTACAGGATCCTCAAGTTCAACGTGACCGCCGGCTTAGCAGTGTTCATGTTTAAGGACTGCTTCCCCTCAGTGACGTTCTCGGTTGTCGACTACTTCAGGGTGCCTAAGCTGGCCTACCGCATCCTAGCTGAGGAGTTGAAGCCCTTAAAGGTGCTAATCGAGTGGGGCGGGGACTTCGAGGTTAACGGCCTAAACATCCTGTTTAGGCCAAACTCCACTCTGAGGGCTAGGATATGGGTGGTGAACGACGCTGCAGGCGCCTCTGGCCCCGCACTCGTCCGGTGGAGGCTTGTGGACTTGAACGAGAGTAGGGTGCTGGCCGAGGGCGAGGCTAACATCACCATCCCCAGCAGCGATGAGCCAGCCAGGCTTGTCGATAGCCTGCGGCTCCCCACGCCCATATTCACAGACGGCGTGCACGAGGTGGAACTCGAAGCCGCTCTGATCAGGGGAGGGGAGGAGCTGGACTCTGATGCCTTGAGGTTCCTCGTCACGCCGGCTAGCAGGGTGAGCATCCTGCTGGAGAACGCGAGCGAGCCCCTGACGTTCCTAGTTAGGACCGACGAGTACTCATTCTACGTCAGGTCCAGGGGCGGGAACCTCAGCTTCGTAGTACCCGCCGGGCTCAGAGCAGTGCTGTACGGCCCGGTCCTCAATGCGAGTACCCCCTACGTGCCGGTGAAGTACGACTTCGGCAGGCTCGAGGCTGGAGAGAGGCTCATCAAGCTCAGGCTCGTGAAGGGGGCCTTGTACGTGCTTAGGACGCCGATGCCCAGCTCCGATGAGTCGAGGCCCCCCACTGTCGAGTTCTCCATAACTCCCCTCACCCCACTCGAGGGGCCCTACGTGCTGAGGTATACGCCGTCCATGGCCGATGTGCTCGTGGCCCTGGGCTTCAGGGGGAACACGTTCGTGATCCCAGCCGCCACGCCGGTGAACGTCACCTACGTCATCAGGGGGGAGAAGAGGAGCTTCACGGTGTCCCGGGGCCCCATCACGCTGGCCCCAGGCCAGCTGTACGAGGACTTCGAGCCAGCCCGCAAGTTGGCTGAAGAGGCGCTGGCGGCCAGCAGGAAGATGCTCAAAGTCGTCAAGGCGAGGCTCACATGGATCACCAAGAGGGGCTTCTACGCGGGGCTCTCCAGCCAGTGGATAGCCCAAGCTGAGGGGCTCATAAAGCGCGCCGATAACTTGGTCGGGGAGAAGCCTGAGGAGGCTGTGGTACAGTCACGGGAGGCGTACGAGCTACTGCAGAATGCGCTGAGGAGGCTTGAGGAGCTGTACTCCACTGCTAAGGCCAACCTGAGCTTACTGCTGCTGGTGCTCCTGCTATCGTCGCTGGGGCTGGCCTCAATAGTGGTGGAGGAGGAGGCCAGGAGGCCGGCGATCAGCACGGCGGCGCTAGTCGTGCTGGGGATACTGGTCTACCTCACCTACCCAGGCATATCCGAGATAAGCACCATGGACCTCTTCGTGTCCCTCTACGTGAGCTTCTTCGTAATGATATTAGTGCTGCTGCTGCCCCGACTGCTCGAGGACTTGAGGAGCGAGAGCGGCCTGCCGGTATTTGCAGCAGTGGCGGCCGCGCTATCCATAGCGGCGAGGAACCTGCGTAGGCGCAGCCTCAGGACTGGGCTGGCCCTGCTCTCAATAGTTGCCATGGCAGTTGCCGTCACGAACCTCTCCTCCGTCAGCTACTACGTGATGTCCAGGGAGCTCGTGACTAGCTACAGGGCCCCAGCCGGGGTGGACAACGCGCTTATGGCCTTTAAGGACGGTGACTTCAACGCTGAGGAAATACTCTACGTGTCATCCCAGCCGGAGGTCCTGGATTACGGCTTCAAGATAGATAGCGTGCCCCGCAGAGACCCCTACGCCTACGTGGCACTGAGGGCTGTGAGGGGGTTCGTCAGCTTCTACGGCTATGCACCCCTGCTAGCTCAGCTGGCAGGCGCTGTGACTCCCCCGAACGCGCTAAGGGAGCTCCTCAGCAGGGGGGACGCTGTGCTGGTGAGCGAGACCTGGAGGCGCGCGGGGATTAGGCTGGGCGATTCCATAACTATAGGCGGCCTCAAGCTGCGGGTAGTGGGCTTCTACGATCTGAGCATCGGGCAGCTCAAGGACCTGGGCAATCACGAGTTCTTGCCCAAAGTCGTCCGCCCCGATGGCACGGTGAGCTATGCGCACCCCGATGATATAGTCATTCTATCCCCCGAGGCAGCGCTGAAGCTGGGCGGCAGGATAGTCAGGGTGTACGCTAAGGTCTCCACCACGGCTGAGCTCCTGGAGCTGGCTAAGCGGCTCAGCTCACAGGTGGGCTACGTCGTGGTCGCTAGGCCTGCCGGGGGCCTGGTCAGGGTCTACTACGTCGGCTCGGCCGTGGAGTTCAGGGGAGGTGAGGCTCTCCTGCCCATAGCCCTGGTGTTCATAAATGTCGGCATGGTAGTGCTAGCCTCCGTGTACGAGAGGAGGAGGGAGATATTCACGCTGGCCTCCGTCGGCCTGAACCCCACCCACATATTCATGGTGTTCCTCTCAGAGGCCTTCCTCCTAGGCTTCGTGGGCGGGTCCCTGGGCTACATACTCAGCTTCGGGATACTCAAGCTCATGCAGGTCGCTGGGATCGTGGTGCCCGTGGACGTTAAGACGAGCACGCTGGACTTGCTAGCAGTCGTGGGGCTCTCCACGCTATCCTCAGCGGTGGCCGCAGTCATCCCCGCCCTAAGGGCATCAGCCTACGCGACGCCCTCACTCCGCAGGAGGTGGAGGCTTGAGGCCGAGCTCGTGGGCGGCGAGTGGAGGGTGGAGATCCCAGCCAGGATACCGGCCTCCAAGGCTCCCCACTTCGCAGACTTCGTGGTCGAGAGGCTGAGGGAGGAGGAGTACGGCATTGAGAGGGCTGTGAGGGACATAAGGCTGAGCAAGAGGATCGAGGGAGAGAGGATGGTTTACGAGATAGAGTTCACCTACAGCAGGGGTGGCAACAGGCCGTTCACAGCCTGGAGTAGGCTGATTGTGAGGCCGGTTAGCCCAGAGTTCTACGGAGTCATGCTGGCCACGAGGCCCCAGTCAGTCTACATGAGGTTCTCGCAGAGCTACGTCCAAGAGGTGACGTCCTTTGTGAGGAACATAGTCCTCGAGTGGGCATCGCTCAGGGTAAGGCTGCTGGCCCCCGTGGGCGCGGATCCCAGCGCGGTCGTTAGTCTAGTCCGCCATTACCACCCGCAGCTAGTCATACTAGTGAGCAGGAGGGGTGATAGGAGAGTGGTTAGGGAGGTCAGGAGGAGGATAAGGAGCTTGGGTCTCAGGCCGCCAGCGATGGAGCTGATCGACCTGAGGGGCCGGAGCATTAACGAGCTAGTAAATGAGGTCAGGAGCCTGCTGGTTAAGGCGGATATCGTCGCGCTCGACTCGGATGACGGAGCTCTAAGCGCCGCAGTCGCGCTAGCTGCAGCCCTCGAGGGGAGGAGGGTCTCAATACTGAGGGACGGCAGGGTTGAGGAGGTAAGCGTGGACAAGCTATTTGGAGCGGCGGCAGCCTAAGTGCCCGATGAGAGCTTCTTCAGCGTGGCCCAGCTCTTCCTCACAATAGGCGGCAGGGGCCTCCCCTCCTTGAGGAGCTCGTGGAGGAAGCGCCTTGTCTTAGGGTCTGAGGGGTAACCAGACCCGAAGTCCCCGTACAACCTCTTCAGCTCCTCCACCACCCTATCCCTCTCGACCTTAGCCACTATTGACGCGGCAGCCACGTGGGGGTATAGCCTATCCGCGTGATTAGCCGCTACGAGTTTAAGCTCCTGGAGCTCCCCCCTCAAGTGTAGCTTTATGAGCCCCGCGAACCTCTCCGGCAGCGGGTCGGGGGAGTCCACATACACGGTATCCACCTCAGTGCGTAGGCTATTGATGAGCTCGGCAGCAACCCTAGCCTCCAGGTAGTTGAGGTTCCTGTCGCCCCTCCCCTCTACAGCTGCGTCGATCTCCCGGGGCTCGACAACCCTTATCCTCACCTCCTCGGCCACTGCACGAATTGCTCTGTAGATCCTCCTCCTAGCCTGCGGGCTCAGCAGCTTTGAGTCCTTAACTAGGCGCTGCAGCGCCCTCGCAACCTCGGGCTTCAGGACTACACATGCCACCACCATTGGCCCTATCACGGGCCCCCTCCCGGCTTCGTCGATGCCAGCCTCCATGCTACTCAATGGTCTTAGCTAAGGTGATGAAGTGGCGGATGCCCACTACGCCGGGTAGCTGCGTGTAGAAGAACAGGTGGGTGGTCCAGGGTATTGTCGCTATCCTGACGCCCTCTCCCCTCATCCTCTTGAGAGTCTCGAAGAGGAGCACGGTGCCTATCCCCCTCCCCCGCAGCTCAGGGTCGACTCCTATTGGGCCGAAGAAGTCGGGGCGCAGGGCACCGTAGACCGAGAAGCCCGCGATCCTAGAGCCCATCTTCGCCACTAGCACGCCCCCATCCTCGGCCTTGAGCCCCATCTCGGCCTCAATTCTCCAGAAGGGGGAGAAGCGCTCCTCTACCCACCTGCCTAGCTCCTCGCTCTCCTCCCTCAACTCTACTATCTCCACCCCATCGCGGCGAAGCTTCTCCGCCAAGCTGGCCACTCTGCTCGGCACGTAGAGGCGGGAGAGATCGACCTCGTAGTTGACAGCCTCGCTCACCTTCTTGTACCCGAGATCTAGGAGCATGGCGTGTATGTGGTCATACTCCAGGTCGACTCCCGGGGTCAGGTACCAGCTGGCGTAATCCGATATCCTCACATGCCTCCTGCCCTCCCGCTTAAACTCCTCTTCAAGCGTTGTTATGAGCTCCTTGAGGCGGCCCACATCCTCAGGTTTAGCAGCTAACGCCTTAACCCACGCCACCTCCCTTTGAGCCTCCACCACGGCAGCTGGCTCCCTTATCCTCCTAACTCCAATAGCGACAGCTATCACGTTACCCCTCTCCAGGGCCACCAGTGCGTACTTTGGGTCGTAATTCGGGTCTTCCAGCGTGAGCTTGCGGTAGAAGCGCCTATCGATGAAGTCCCTCCACAGGGTTAGGTTAAGGAACTTCCTCACCTCATCGTTAAGCCCGGGATCCTCAGCTAGCGTCCTTACCTCCACGCTAATTCTCGAGGGCTACGACCTCTATTAACATTGCCATCGTCTCCACGCTTCATCTGCTTAGTAATCGTGTGCTTTACACATCTGCGGTAAGGCCTTCACCTCCACGGATCTGGACAGCCCTGTAAGGTCGGGAGGAGCGAGCGGCACGCGTCAAGCACTCTGCTCGCCTCTCCAGCTGCTCCTCTGCCCGCTAGAGCCGATACGAGCACATGTGAATCCCCGGCGAGGAGACAACGCCAGCAGCCCAGCTCCATGGACTGCGCTGAGCACAGTAAAGCTTTTTAAGCCCCGCCGCTCCAGGCGGCCTCCAATGAGGCAGAGGAGCGGTAGGCTGGCTGTCTACGGGATGCAGCTAATCAATAGCGTCCGGGGAGGTGTAATAGGGCCGCTCATGCCCCTCTTCATCTACCAGCTCTCCCACGGAAGCTTCACCCTCGCCTCCCTGGCGGGGAGCGTTAGCACACTGCTCTCGGCTGTACTGGCTCCCTTAGCGGGAGCCCTAGTCGACAGGGTGGGCAAGAGGAAGGTAATCATCGTGGCGTCGGGGCTGACCGGCGTGGCCACCAGCTATGCTGCCTCCCTAGTAGATGACTACAGGCAATACATCGCAGTGAGCTTAGCTGGCTCAGCGGTGGGGCTGGCGGGTAGCATAGCACTCTCCTCACTGCTGGCCGACATCTTCAGGAGGGAGGAGAGAGGTAAGATGTTGGGTCTGTACGGCTTCCTAAGCACCGCCGGGAGCCTTACAGGCAACCTGCTCTCAGCCCAGGCGTATAGCCTATTCGGCCTCAGGGGGTCCATTCAGCTCGTCTCGGCGTGCGGCGTGATGCCAGTGCTGCTAGCCCTACTGCTCGATGAAGAAGGTGGGAGGAGGACCGCCCGAGGCTGGGGGCTCTGGACCGCTCTGAGGGACCGGGACCTGCTGAGGCTACTAGCGCTCAACGCGGTTATGCGGACGCCTCAGGCCATGAGCGGCAGCCTCCTCGCGGTCTACTTCGTGAAGGAGCTGGGGGGAGGAGTGGCGGGGTGGAGCAGGCTAGCTGCAGCTGCTACAGCGGCCTCGCTGACCTACCCGCTCTACGGGTACGTGGTCGATAGGGTGGGGAGGCTGAGGGTCGTGTGCGGTGCTGCCGCCAGCTGGGCCGTGCTATACGCCGGCTACTACATGAGTAGAGACCCTGCAACCTTCGCCCTATTCTACGTGATCCCCGTGGGCAACGCGTATCAGCTGGCCATCACCGCGATGCTGTACGATGTGACTGACGGCAGGGAGAGGGGGAGGCTCCTAGGGGCATTCTCCTCCATCTCCTCCACATACCTATTCGCGGCGACGCTACTAGGAGGCTTCCTGGCGGACTCACTCGGCGTAAGGGCTGTCTTCGCGATAAGCTCCATCACGTACGCGGCCGCGGCGCTACTAATACCGCTCATAGCTGCTCACTCCCACTCTCGCTTGAAGATGCGGCAGCAGGCCCCGCCCCGCTCAGGAGCATAGGCATTCTGGCACCCGTAGGCCTCGGCGGGGCACACGCTCCTTAAACACCAGCAGCTCAACTCTTTTTAATGATGCGTGTGCGCTTTAACGTGGTGAGCTAAATGACCTCAAAGCCTTCTGAAGGCCTCGTGGAGCTGGCTTCTGGAGTCATTAAGGGCCTCAAGGAGCTTAGAGATGGGATAGCTGAGTCTAAGCGCAGCGTGGAGTCAATGCCCTTCCTCATCAGGGGCTACGCAATGGCTGACTTCAAGTCGGGGACTGGCATGAGCCACGATGAGTGGCTGGAATTCCTTGATGACCTGATAACCAGCCTAGAGGAGCTCAGTAGCAAGCTCACTGAGCGGGGGGAGGCTGAGGCGGGCGAGGTCTTGGGTAAGCTGGAGAGGGCTGTAGAGTCCCTCAATAAGCTGAGTGAATACCTACGCGGCCTCCCCCAGAAGGCCAGGCTAGCGGCAGGCTTCCTAAGCGAGGAGCAGATAAGGGCCTTAGAGGAGGGCCCCAAGCGCGCTGAAGAGGTCAGCACGCTGGCGCAGGCTATTAAGCACCTCATGGATGCCCTCGGGAGCTAAAGGAGCTGTAAGGAGGATGGTGGACCGGCCGGGACTTGAACCCGGGTCCTCCCGCGCTCCTGCCCGGCTCGCGGGATGCAAGGCGGGCGCTCTCCCCGGCTAAGCTACCGGCCCGGTAGAGCCGGAGTTTACAGCCCTCTTAACCTTTTCTCCGCCTCCCGCAGTGTCCTCAATTGGCTGCCCGTGCGGTATTTCGGGTATTTCCGCTATCTTGGTGGTCATGCGTGGGCAACTACTGCTGAAGTAGGGGCGTGGAGTAGTTGGTGGGCCCGCGCATGGCTGGCGCCTCCGAAGCATGTTTTAAGCTGGGGTTGTTCGTAGGACTGTGGGCTCAGTAGATCTTGTGGAGGAGCTGTGCCGGCTTGTCAGGATACGCTCGGAAGTGGCGGTCTCGGAGGCGGGCGACGTCGTGCGCAGGAATTATGAGGAGGCTGCTAAGGCCGTGGCCCGCTTAGCTGAGGAGGCGGGCTTGGATGTTGAGGTGCTCGAGCTCGAGTTTAAGGGCGGGGTTATACCCACTGTGATGGCTGAGGCTGGGGGAGGGGGTGAGCGCCTAGCTCTAGTCAGCCACTATGACGTGGTGCCAGCCAGGGGGCCCTGGCTTGTGGGCGGCAGGGAGGTCGACCCCTACGAGCCAGTAGTGCTTGGTGGGAAGGTCTATGGCAGGGGGGCTGCAGACGATAAGTCCGCTATAGTTGCCAGCATAGCGGCATTGGCGGAGCTGCTGGAGGAGGGCGTCAAGCTCAGGTACAGGCCCTGTGTGGTGGTGACTGGGGATGAGGAGGTGGGGGGCTATGGCGTTAGGGCGCTCCTGGAGGCTGGCTACAGGTGGGATAGGGTGGTGATACTCGACGCTGGCGCTGATTACCTGTCAGTGGGGGCTAGCGGGGTGATCCACGGCTGGATAAGCGTTAAGGGGAGGTCAGGCCACGCGGGCTACCCCCACCGGGCTGTGAACCCCGTGGAGGCGGCGATCAGGCTGGCTAATTACCTCCTCGACGCCTACAAGCCAGCTAGGGCGAGGAGAGTCTCGCGCCTCAGCTCTCCCCCAGGGTCTCCGATACCCAGGGTGTGGGGCCGCTTCAGCATCACGATAATGAAGCTTGCTCCAGGCGAGCCTGAGAAGCACAACAGGATACCTGCGGGGGCTATGCTGGGCTTCGACGTCCGCCTAATACGGAGGAGGATTTAGGGGAGGCATTGCGCGAGCTGCACTCCTTCGTCTCGGAGGCAGCCGCCAGGCTGGGAGTCGAGTGTGAGATCAAGGCGTGGGGCCAGCGGGGCTGGTAC
>QMRZ01000008.1 GCA_003649495.1 Thermoprotei archaeon
ATCCTGTAGCCTGCTAAGCCCCCCCTCTCGAGCAGTAGGGGGAACCCCACCACGTCGAGCAACGTATCCGCTGATCCGAGCTCATGTAGGTGCGCGTGTGCCCCCCTGTGAACATGCTTCTCCGCCTCCTCCAGGAGCTCCAGGGCGCGCCGGGCCCTCTCGTAGACGTACTTAGACAGACTCAGCTCCTCCCTCAGCCTCTCGAGAGCCGAGTAGAAGTCTGATAGCTCCCTCTCCCCCTCCTCCTCTATCATTATTAGAGTGGAAGTGGCTGAGATACCCGCTCTGGACACCTTCCTGAACTCCAGCTTCACCGCCCTTACCCCCCTCAGGTGCTTAGGCAGAGCCTCTGCCAGCCTGAGCAATGGCTTCGGATCCACTCCCATATCGATCAACGCTGAAAGCAGCATATCCCCCGAGACTCCTGAAGCTGAAGGATCCACCAGTAGGGCCCTCACGTGGGAAGCACGAGAGAACGCCTTTTTAATTTTCCCGACAGAGTCTAGCTCAATGAAGCTCAGAGCTCTCCTCGAAGCCCTAGTTAGGGGGGGAGATAGGCCTCGAGGAGGCTGAGAGGAGGATAAGGCTGCTGGCCATAGAGGAGCTGGAGCAGCTAGCTAGGCTGGATGTCAGCAGAGTGATGAGGAGAGGTGTGCCCGAGATAGTGCTGGGCGAGGGGAAGAGCCATGAGGAACTGAGGAGGATCGCCTCTCTTATGCTATCATCAGCTGGCAGGGCGATAATAAGCAGGGTCTCGAGGAAGGACGCTGATTACGTAGTCGAGAAGGTTAAGCCGCATAGGTATAGGTATGAGGAGTTGGCGCGAATCCTAATCCTATACTCAGAGGACTACAGGCCCGTGAAGATTGGCGGCAGAGTGGCTATAATGAGCGGTGGCACAGCCGACATCAGAGTAACAGAGGAGGCACGTGTTGTAGCTGAGGAGATGGGGTGCGACGTTAAAACCTTCTACGACGTGGGGATTGCAGCCCTCTAGAGAACGCTGAGAGCCGTGCGTGAGGCCTTGGAGTGGGGGGCCGATGTGCTAATAGTGGCTGCTGGCCGCGAGGCGGCGCTGGCATCGCTGGTAGCGGGCTTAGTGGACGTGCCGGTGCTGGGCCTCCCTGTATCAGTGGGCTATGGCTTCGCAGGCCAGGGGGTTAGCGCTCTGGCAGCTGCCGCTGGAAACTATTGCAAAGCTCAAGAGATTACTTAAGTTGTTCGAGGAGGGGGGAGGCCTCGTCATAGTCGCGTTCTCGGGTGGTGTGGATAGCAGCCTAGTGACGGCTGTAGCGGCTACCGTGCTCGGGCCCTCGAACGTGTACGCCGTTACTGCTGCGAGCCCCCTCTATCCTCACAGCGAGCTAGAGCAAGCTAAGAGGATAGCTAAGCTACTGGGGGTTAACCACGTGATAGTGAACAGCAGTGAACTAGATGATGAGAGATTTGCAGCTAACCCTCCCAACCGATGCTATTACTGCAAGAAGAACCTCTCGAGGGAGCTAAAAGAGGTAGCTCACCGAGTAGGCGCTAAGGTGATAGTAGATGGGACTAACCACGATGACCTGAAGGGACATAGGCCGGGCTACCTAGCTACTCGAGAGGAGGGAATACAGAGCCCCCTGGCCGAGGTAGGGCTGACCAAGGGGGAGGTGAGGATGCTGGCCCGCCTATTAGGCCTCCCCAACTGGGATAAGCCTCCCATGGCTTGCCTGGCATCAAGGATACCTTACGGTGAGAGAATAACTAGGGAGAGGCTAGCTAGGATAGAGAGGGCAGAGGAGATAGTGAGAGCGCTCACTGGCGTTAAACAGCTCAGGGTCAGAGACCACGGCGTAATCGCCAGGATAGAGGTTGGGAGGGAGGAGAGGAGGCTGTTCTTCTCGGAGAAGGTGATGGACGCCATAGCTAAAGAGCTGAGAGCGCTGGCTGGACGTATGTGACGCTAGACCTACAAGGCTACAGGAGCGGCAGCATGGATGAGGTACTCGAGACTAAGATCACGCCTCTCAATAAGGCAGGATCGGAGCCGCCGGGCCCTGAGCCCACCTCCACTTAGCTTCATCGTTCTCTCATCTTGAATCGTAGCGCTACATTGATTCACGCTTGGATGCGCACATCCACGACACCTGCAGCACTAAGCTACGTTTCCGGAGGGAACCCGGACTAGGCCTTAACCTAAATCATTTTATAGCCTTATTTCCTCTAGAGGCACGCCACGGCTCCTCCTCATGAGTGCTAAAGACGCCGCGATAAACACCGCGATCCACGCGAAGGTAGAGATGGCCGCTAGCCTCAGGTTCACCGCTCTTAGCGTCGTAGTACCTGTGAGCCACGCCAGATAGGATCCCGTAGGTGGAATAGCGCCAGTACCGTGGTAGGTTAAGAGGGCGGGCAGTGCGCAGAGGGGGGCCACGTAGATTAGGTCTCCCAGGTCTACCCACAGCTGGGAGTATGCTAGGAAACCTATGATAAGGGGTAGGTAACTGGTCATGGTTAACGCCCTGGTCCTGCCGGATACCAGGACTAAGAGAGCTAGTGTGTAGGAGAGCCAGTAGTAGGAGACGCCAGCTAGTATTAAGTCGATCAGCACGCCGAGAGGGTTCTCGGGGAGGGCCAGCACACGCCACTTCAAGTATGAGAGGCCTATGACCGACGAGAAGATTACCGCTGCGTACACGAGTATGGCTGTGAGGCTGCCTAGGAAGTCCTCCATCACTAATCTCAGCGGCCCAATCTTGGTGAACTTCACTATGTACCTAGCAGCTCTCGACATGTGGAATATGCTGTAAGTCAGACCTATCGCAGCAGTGGAGATGGACAGCAGGCCCAGGAAGCTATAGGCTAGGGCAACATCAATCTTAACCACGTACACGCCCCACTCACCTACTGCCTGACTGCCGCTGAAGACGAAGATCCACATAGCTACCCAAAACTCCATGAAGCCTATAGACCATCCAAGCAGCTCCACGTTAGTTAAGAGGTCCTTAACCTTGAGCCTTAGGTACAGGCTCACTCCTAACCACCGAGCGTTACCTCGTAGATCCTATCTAGCGTAACCAGCTTTGAAAGCGGCTCACCACAGGCTCCAGGAACTAGACTATACACCCCGCCTGCCGCCTTGAATCTCAGTATAGCTCCCTCAGCTTCTCCACGCACAAGGCTCGCGTGAGCTAGCTCTTCAGCCTTCAGCGGCCCATATACCCTGCCCTCGATCATGAAGTGTACACTCCACTTACTCAACGCGTTTAACACCCATGTCTCATGTGTGCTTAGCACCAGCACCCCCCTATATTCCTCGACATGGCGTACAACTCTTACCTTCCTCGCCGGATCCAGCTGTTCAAATGGCTCGTCAAGGAGTACGTGTTTAGCCCCTGACGCCAGGGCTAGTGAAGTGGAGAAGGCCTTCTGCTGCCCTGCTGACAACTCCCATGGCTTCCTCCTCCTCAATAGCTCGAGCGAAAGCCCCAGGTCCTCAGCTATGTTAAGTGCTAGGTCCAGGTCGCCACACATGACGTCTGCGAAGAGCCGTAGGTGGTCGTAAGCGCTCAGGTGGAACACGCGGTAAACCTCGCTCAGATTCACCGCCAGGAGCTTAGGCCTCCCGTATAGCGACTTTACATCCTGTCCGTCTATCAATACCCTTCCTGAGGATATGGGCACTAGCCCACATATAGCCTTAAAGAGAGTGGTCTTCCCCGCACCGTTAGGCCCTAACAGCAAGTGCTTGCCCGAGAGCCTGGCCGTCACCCCCCTTACCACGGGTTCATGACGTCGACTGTACCTCACGTAAAGCTCTACGAGGTCGATCATTTAACACACCAAAGCATTTGTGAATTCTAACTAGGCTTATATGAGGCTTTCTCGATCCTTGGACGACTATGACGCTGGTGAAGCTCAGGGAAGCCTCGATCTACGCAATCGCGGCTGCTCTAACGGTTTTAGCTGCAGTTGTATACACTTTGAGCCTGCCCGAGGTTAGGTATGAGGAAGTGAGCTTGCCCCTGCAATTTAGGTACAAGTACTTGGAAGAGTACTACGAACCCGAGTGGGCTCGCTGGACAGACGTGAAGAGCTATCCACCTACGGCGTTCATCGAGGGAATACCATGGGTAAGCTATGAGAAGCCCTACTGTGCATCGACTTGTCTACAAATGATAGCGTACAAGTACGGCATCAACGCCTCAGTAGGCTACCTCAACTTCCTGATGGGCTTCACGTACGGCGCCTACTATGGGGAGTTCGACGGGCAGGCATTCTTCACACCTTTTAACGATCCCTTCGCAGGATACGTTAATGCCTCCCGCCTGCTTGGCTTAGAATACCACCTCCTAGTGATGAATGACGAGGAGCTATTCGAGAGCCTCTGCCGCTACCTAGTCTCGAGAGATGTACCAGTGGTACTGCCGGTTAATGCCTCGAGGCTCTATGGGGCGAGCCATTTCACGCCTCACTTCGAGCTGCTAGTGGGATACGATGAGGAGTTCTTCTACCTGTATGAGCCCACGGGGCCTACCAAGTTTCTACTGGGTGAGCGTGGCTTAAGGTTCCCCGCATCTCTTGTGGTTAAAGCCGTTAATGATCTATGTAGGGGCTTTCAACTGCCTTGGAAGTATGCGTTAATGTACTTCACCAGAGGGGCGCGCCCCTCAATCAACTTGGCAGAGGTCCTAAGGAGGAATGGCTTGCTAGAATTGGGCTTCAACTACACCTTCGGTAGCTACAGGATGTTCCTGGGCTCAACAGCAATTAGCGCGCTCGCTGAGCGTATTGAGAGAGGGGGCTTAACAGGCCAGGAGATAGCTTGGCAGCTTAAGGCCGCATCGCTAACCAGGCTTGATAACGCGGGCTTCCTCAGGTTGTGCTTCCCTAAGGAGGAGGGTGTCGCTAAGGCCGCCGAGTACCTGGAGGCCGCCGCGAGGTTGTATGAAGAGGCTCTTCACATAATCAGTACATCACCCCTTAAAGCGGCTGCACTCCTTAGGAGAGCTGCCCAGTACGAGGCAGAGGCTGGGAGGCTACTGGTGGCAGCCGGGGAGGGTGGAGACTAATAGCACAGTATAGTTAAAGAAACCCACCTCCGCGTAGCTACCTAATTCTCCAAATGTAACGTTACGTTTATATTTCATGCCTGGAAAGCCTGGGCAAGGGTCTTGGCGCGCCAAAAGGCTGCAGAGGTAGTCGCTGCTTCTAAATCCCAGCTCAATGCCCCTATACAGCTTCTAGGTGAGGGAGATGCCAAGGCTAAAGGAAGTGAGTAAAGTCCTCCTCTTGGGGTCAGGAGGGATAAAGATAGCGGAGGCTGCTGAGTTCGATTACAGCGGTTCACAGGCCATAAAGGCGCTGAAGGAGGAGGGGATCGAGGTTGTACTCGTAAACCCGAATGTGGCTACTATCCAGACCTCCCAGGAGCTTGCTGATAAGGTATATCTGCTGCCTGTGAAGCCTAACTTCGTCGAGAGAGTTATTGAGAGGGAGAGGCCTGACGGGATAATGTTAGGCTTTGGGGGGCAGACTGCGCTCAACTGCGGTGTTGAACTGGCTAAGCGCGGCATACTCGACAGGTACGGGGTTAAGGTGCTGGGCACGCCAATTGAGGGGATTGTGAAGGCCTCAGATAGAGACCTCTTCAGAGAGGTGATGCGAGAGCATGGGATACCCGTCCCGCCCTCTAGGGCGGCATCCTCGGTTGATGAGGCTCTAGACGCGGCTGAGGAGATAGGCTACCCAGTAATGGTTAGAGTGGCCTTCAACTTGGGAGGTGCTGGCTCCCTCGTAGCCCACAGCAGGGGTGAGCTAAGCCGGCTAGTAGAGAAGGCGCTAGCTCAGTCGCCCATAAGGCAGGTGCTCATCGAGCGCTACCTGGGCCACTGGAAGGAGATAGAGTTTGAGGTGGTACGCGACTGTGAGGATAATGCGGTGGCGGTAGCATGCCTGGAGAACGTGGACCCCATGGGGATCCACACGGGTGACTCCATAGTCGTAGCCCCATCTCAAACGCTCACCAACAGAGAGTACCAAATGCTGAGGGATGCGTCATTGGCGGTGGCCAGGGCTATAGGCGTCATAGGCGAGTGCAACGTTCAGTTAGCCCTAAACCCCCAGTCTGAGGAGTTCTACGTCATAGAGACTAATCCCAGGATGTCTAGGAGCAGCGCGCTGGCAAGCAAGGCGACGGGCTACCCTCTAGCCTACATAGCCGCCAAGCTAGCCCTAGGCTACACTCTCCCAGAACTAGTCAATGGAGTGACCGGGGTAACATCGGCACACTTTGAGCCAGCGCTAGACTATGTGGTGGTCAAGGTGCCGCGGTGGGATTTCGAGAAGTTCCCCGCATCTCAGAGGCTCATTGGCACCGAGATGAGGAGCATAGGCGAGGTAATGGCCATTGGCCGCTGCTTCGAAGAAGCCCTCCAGAAGGCCATTAGGATGCTTGACATAGGCGCCGAGGGGCTGGTCGCTAACCCCTGGGATGATGGGCGCCTACCCTCCATCGAGGAGCTTAGGAAAGACCTGGCCACGCCTAAGCCCTACAGGATACTCAGGGTGGCAGAGGCCATTAAGGCTGGCGTGCCAATCGAGGAGATATACCGCCTAACAGGCATAGACCCGTGGTACCTGTATAAAGTGCAGAACATAGTGGAGATGGAGGAGAAGCTCAGGAGGCTCCGCCAGCTAGAGGATCGCAGCGAAGTCGTCAGCCTGATTAAGGAAGCTAAGAGGCTAGGCTTCTCGGATAGACAGATCGCCATCTGCCTGGGGATAAGCGAGGACGAGGTGCGGGCCTTCAGGAAGCGGCACGGGATAACTCCGGTTATCAAGAGGATAGACACACTAGCCGCTGAGTGGCCAGCTAGAACCAATTACCTGTACTTGACGTACGGCGGCGACTCAGATGATGTGAAGCCCTCGCCCAAGAGGAAGGTGCTCGTACTCGGCGCCGGGGTGTTCAGGATAGGGGTCTCAGTCGAGTTCGACTGGTGCGTAGTGCAACTATCAAGGGCTCTCAGGAAGAGGGGTGTGGAGGAGGTGATAGTAGTCAACTACAACCCGGAGACCGTCTCCACCGACTGGGACGTAAACGATAAGCTATACTTCGAGGAGGTGACCCTCGAGAGGATCCTAGACATATGGGAGAAGGAGAGGCCACTAGGGGTGGTAGCCTGCGTCGGCGGGCAACTAGCTAATAACCTGGCTCCCCAGCTCGAGGAGAGAGGCGTCAAGATCCTCGGCTCCAGTGGACGCGCAGTTGACGTGGCTGAGGACAGGAGGAAGTTCAGCGCCCTCCTCGATGAGCTGGGTATACCCCAGCCCCCCTGGATCGAGTGTGAGGACAAGGATAAGCTGATCGACTTCTGCCGTAAAGTGGGATTCCCGGTTATAGTTAGGCCCTCCTACGTGCTCTCAGGATTAGCGATGCGAGTGCTTAGGAGCGAAGAGGAGCTCACGGCCTACTTGGAGGAGGCTGCCAAGAACCCCCTAGCCAGGAAGCTGGTAGCCAGCAAATTCATCGAGGGTGCTAGGGAGGTGGAGGTTGACTGCGTATCCGATGGAGACAGGGTATTGATAGGGGCCGTGATAGAGCACATTGAGGGGGCGGGAGTCCACTCGGGCGATTCAACGATGGTAATCCCGCCTTTCTCCATTAGCCGTAGGGCTTTGGAGAAGGTGAAGGACTACACCTTCAGGATATGCAGAGCTCTGGGAGCTAGGGGGCCCGTCAATATACAGTACCTAGTGAAGGGAGAGGAGGTATACGTGATCGAGTGTAACCTTAGGGCTTCACGCTCAATGCCATTCACATCAAAGGTCAAGGGGGTCAACTTGATGGAGTACGTGGCTGATGTAATCATGGGGAGGAAGCTACACATTCCCACCACCGTGTATGAGCCCCCAGCTCGCCGATGGGGCGTGAAGACTCCTCAATTCTCCTGGACGAGGATAAGAGGCGCCTACCCTGTGCTCGATGTTGAGATGCGGTCGACGGGCGAGGTAGCGGCCCTGGGCTCCTCGATGTACGACGCGTTGATAAAGTCGTGGCTAGCCGCCCAGCCTAACGATGCTCCAGAGAGAGGCTCGAAGGTGCTGATTATAGCAGATCACTCAGGAGACGGAGTAGTGAGAGAGATTGCTGGAACTCTAAGGCGTCTGGGATACGAGCCTCTCATAGCTACACCGTCATCCCGAGATGGCACATCTATAGAGGAGTGCGTGAAGCTCGTAAGAGAAGGAAGAGTTGGCCTAGCCATAGCCGTGAGCAGGGGGGCTAATCGCGACTGGGATTACGAAATCCGCAGGGCATGTGCAGATTTCTCAGTACCTTTAATCCTCGACCTAGAGCTAGCCCGCCACCTGGTCAGGGCTCTTGAGTACTACCTCAATGGCGGTGAGATCACCGTGGAGCCCTTAGACGGGCTGTGGGGTGAGGACGGGTGAGAGCTGTATTAGTGCTTGAAGATGGCACAGTATTCTGGGGGATGGGCTTCGGTAGTCCAGGGGTAGTCGTGGGCGAGGTGGTATTCACCACGGGGATGGTTGGGTACACCGAGTCTCTCACCGACCCCTCCTACATAGGTCAGATACTCTGCTTCACTTATCCCTTAATAGGCAATTACGGCGTCCCGCCTTACTCCATGGTGGATGAGCACGGCCTACCTCTACACTTCGAGTCTCGAAGTATAAAGGTCGAGGGAGTCGTAGTCCACGAAGTGTGCTTCAAGCCTAGCCACTGGAGCTCCGTGATGAGCATTGATGAGTGGCTGAGGATGGAAGGGGTACCCGGCATATGGGGGATAGACACGCGCCAGCTTACAATGAAGCTGAGGGAGCAGGGAGTCATGATGGGCGCGCTTAGAGTATACGAGGAGGGCGAGGAGCCGAGTGTGGAGGAGCTGAGGGAGTTGATCCAGGAAGTTGATTACGGTTCTACCAATTATGTAGCCAGGGCCTCAGTGAGCTCGCCAGTACTCTATGAATCCACACATGGTCGCCAGGGCTTAATCGCTGTGATAGACTGTGGAGTCAAGCTGAGCATAATCCGCTCACTGCTTAAGAGGGGCTACGATGTGATCCTCCTACCATATGATGTGCCAGCGTCTGACATCATTGCATTCGAGCCTAGGGGAGTGGTTGTGAGCAATGGACCTGGAAACCCTAAGCTCTGCGTGGAGACCATAAAGACGGTTCAGAGCTTAGTTGACTACGGCGTGCCCATCCTGGGGATTTGCCTAGGCCATCAAATAATATCGCTGGCCCTGGGCGCCGATACTTACAAGCTCCCATATGGGCATAGGGGGCAGAATAAGCCATGCATAGACCTGCGGACAGGCAGGTGCTACGTCACCTCTCAGAATCACGGCTACGCCGTCGACCCCCGGTCACTGGAAGGCACTAGGCTTAAGCTCTGGTTCATAAATGCGGATGATAAGACTGTAGAGGGCGTAATAGACGAGGAGAGGAGGATACTGGGCGTCCAGTTCCACCCCGAGGCATCGCCAGGTCCCAACGACACTGCCTGGATATTCGACTACTTTACAAAACTGCTCGAGCAGCAATGACATATACACCTGAAGTGAGCAGATCTAGGCTTTAATGAGGCACACTCCTCACGCCCTAGACTATGACTGGCACGCCGCGTACTCGACGCCTGGGGAGCCCGGGCTACATTTGATGCACAAAAAGCCCTTTCAACAAAAGTCGGAGGAGAGACTAGCTCGTGACGATAATGGACGCTGCAGCTACCTCCTTCTTGATGCTAGGAACTCGTTTACCTCTTCTATCATTCTCAGCTTCCTCCTGTACTCCTCTAGTTGCCTTTCTAATGGCTCTACAGCCCTCCTATACTCCTCCTCGCTGACCTCCCCTAGCTCACGAGCTACTCTATGCCTCTCTAGCTCAGCCTCTAACCTTCTTATCTCCTCCCTTAGCTGGCCCACAAACGGCTCTAGCCTAAGGGACAGCGTTAACAGTTCCCGGATCATGCTGTTTAGGCTCCTCCTATACTTCCTCTCATACTCCGAGTATAGGCTGGCTGAGATCGTGGCCTTCATCTCGTCCAGCCTCCTAAGCTTGAGCTCCACCTCCCTGACCCTAGCCATCACCTCTCTACACCTCTCTAGTAGGCCATCTAGGGTTAGCACCTCGCGCCTAGGCGCGCGCCTCAGTATCTGGTATCTGAACTGCCTCTCCCTCCACTTCGAGTAGTCCAGGAGCTTTGACTCCAAGGCGTAGATCACATCGCTCAGGTACATGTAGCTCCTGTACTCCTCAGGCACCTCTAGCGTCAGGATCAGGCTATCTCCCTTCTTCACAGTCCTCAGCCTACACATGACTAAGGTGCCCCTCAGATGGGGAGGGAGTATGGCGAATGATATGGCGAAGGTCCCATCCAAGTACACCTCCTCCCCCACTATGTCCTTCTTAGGCAGTATCTCCTTGAGGTACCTGTATAGAGTCTCGCTCTCGAAAACTGAGACGCGTACAGGCAGCTCGTAGACCGCCATGCCTCCCACCAACCTGAGGTCGCTTGGCGAGATCACCTTCTTCTCCTCCCTCCCCATCAGCGATAGCCCACTAACTCTCCTGGATGGAACGTACGCTGATGCTAGTGAGACGCCGAGTCCTACAGCAGCCGCGTAGAACAGGCTCTCCACGGGGAGGGGGGATAAGGCCACGGCCCCCACGCCCATCCAGGCGGCTAAGGCGCTCATAGCGTAGCTGATTAGGGGGGCTATCAGCCAGCCAGCGTAGGACGAGACTAGGCCTACCACGATAGCCTCCGTCATTAGCGCATTAAAGAGGTTCTTCGGGTCAGCCCCGAGTACGGCTAGCGTGTAGACGTCCCTGCGCCTATCCTCCACATGGCCGAACATGACCACCGCGTTCATGAGAGCGGCCAGGACTAGGAGGACTAGCGCCTCCGTGCCCCTGAATGATAGCCTCATTACGCGCTCTTGCGTAACCACGCGCTTGCCCTCAAGTACGTGAAGGGACACGGGCAGCGCCGCTATCACTAGGTTAGCCGCGCTCTTCACAGCCGTCACGTTACGAGTGATGAGCCAGACACGGGCAGTAGCTAGGTACTTGCCCACGGGATCGTAGGGAACTATTATCGTGAAGCTGAGGCGGTGCAGGCCTTTAAAGAGAGGCCTGCACTCGGGGTCTAGAGTGGAGTTTAGGGAGTACGGGTCGAAGTACCCAACTACTTTTACGGGCTTATCTAGGACCGGGGCGACCGGCACCGGCGGACCCTGCTGGCCGGGCCTCGCGTAAAACAGCCATAGCTTCTCGCCCACCAGTATTTGGCCAGCGAATCCCTTGGGTAGGAGTGCCTCAAGCGCTCCATCGCGGGGAAGCCTACCCTCGTAGACGTGAGCGCTGAGGTTGAAGTACTTGGCGGCGAACTCCATATCGAGGGCTACCAGGTACATCATAGTCGGAAGCTGCGACTCTCTTCTGCTCAGCATAATGCCGGAGTACACTGGCGGGATGACGGCTTCACGGCCGACTTCCTCAGCCCCGACCAGCGCCTTGATCCACTCGACTTCTATCTCGCTCAGCCCCATGGGCCTCTTGATCAGGTCTACCTCCACGTCTAGCCCCCACAGCCCTATACCCCTCTCCTCCCTCACGACAGGCGTGAGGCCAGCTGCTAGGCTGGAGATGGCCAAGGTGGACCCGACCACGAGCGTCATCGTGGATAAGATGAGCAGCGTCCTAAACCTCCTGGACTTCATGTACTTCACGGCGAGGTACAGCCAGAACCCCCTGATAGGGCCAGCCGCCAGGGATAGCAGGATGAGCGCGCCGTAAGCCATGAAGCCCATTACCTCAACGCCCGCGACCAGCGTAGGCACATCTAGTGCAGCCAGGGGCACGCCGAGAGCCCCCAGCAGGCCAGCTGAGGCCAGCCTGAAGGTTGGAGATGTAAGGGTCATCACTAACAACAGCAGGAGGAGGAGTGAAAATCTCAAGACGTGTAGCCTACGGCCCCTCTCGAAGACTAGTATTGAGACTAGGTGGGAGAAGCCCAGGGTTAAGATGAGTATGCCCAAGGCTGTGAGCTGAGAGTACTGCATCAAGCCCTCAACCCTCCTCCTAAGCCTTGCAGCGCCGCTGAGCAGGCTGACGGCCGCGCCAACAGCTGAACTGTAGTTGCCTCTCTTGAAGAGGAAGAGGGCCTGCTGGGCCACCGCTCTTAGCGCGTCTGCATCAGCCTTTATGTCCCCAGCTGGGTAGCCTATAGCCTCAAGCTGCCTAACCATATCCTCGACTATGCTCAGCTGACTCTCAACGAAAGCCTCTGCTGCATAATAAGTCCAGGGCAGGACCTCAGTCTCATTCCCCACCCAGTACCTCAGCTCATTAGCCCCTCTTATCGGAGTAGCAGCCCTCAGGAGCACTGGGTAGTTGAGGGGCAGCAGGTACGCGATCCAGTAATCCGCGACTCCTCCCACCACAGCTGCTCCAGGCTTCACAGTGAGCTTCGCTCTCCTGCGCGTGAGCGGGTCTAACGCGCTCACGTTAACTAACCTGCCAGGAGCCACCCATAACACGCAGCGCAGCGTTGTCGTATTCCCCACCTCCTCGATTCGAAGCGGTATGTTCAGGCCCCACACCTCAGTCACGTTGAGGTGGGGATCGAACTGCGCCTCGTAATCAACCTCCTCGAGGAGGGTATCGCCGACCCTAACCAGTACTAGTGGCTGAGGAGTGAGAAACCCACTAATGTTTGCCGGAGTCAAGGCCACTCCAGCTAGGTACGCCTCCCTGGGCACTGAGGGGAGCTCTCCCACGTATACGCCGATGGAGTTGGTGGTCGCATTGATTCTCGTTGTCCGCCCATCAATTACCAGCAGAAGGCTCAGCTCGGCGCTACCCACAGGCCCGCCCCTCGCGTGTTCTCTCACAACTACCACGAGCCTAGCTTGAGGAGAAGCTAGGGCAGTTGTAGCTAAGAACAGCGCTAATAGGGAGGCTAGGAGCAAACCTCTCATACCATCTCACCCCTACTCAGCTCGTTAAGCTTCTCCTCATACTCCTGCTTGAGCTTGAAGTAGTACTTGTCCTCTATCTCCCCCCTCGCGTACAGCTCCTCCAGCCTCTGGAGGAGGCGCTTGTACCTCTCCCTCTCCCTGTAGACGTAGCTCGTCTTCCTATGCCAGATGTATGCTGTGAGAAGCCAGAGGCAGGCTGTTGCAGCAGTCAACAGCCACAGACTTGACGACACCTCTAGATTTAGCGTTACTAGGCGCGTAGTCCTCACGTCTACGGTGCTGCTTGCACTATACTGGCCCTTGACTGCCACGAACCTGTACGTCCCCGGGAGTAAGTAGGCGATAGCCGAGCCCCTCTCATCTGTGCGCAGGGTCTCCACCAACACTCCTGGAGACGAGTATATCATGACAGTGGCCCCCGCCGCCGGCTTACCAGCCAGGGTTACGAATATTGTCACTCGCCTCACAACTCCTCTCAGCCTAACCATCTTGTCGCTATTCAGCCTCACCCTCGAGAACCCGGCTATAGTGCCCTGCCACCTCACGGAGACCGTGTAGTTCCCCAGAGGCAGGCCATCACACACCAGTAGCCCGCTACTATTGGTGAAGCCCGCGCATGTCAGGCTGCCATTCTCATCCCTAACGTATACTAGGGCTAGGGGGAGGGGCGACCCATCCCCCATCTCCACTCTCACGGCGAGCCTCGCCCGCCCGACAATCACCGTGAGGTTCCTATTGGCAAATACACAGACCGTTGAAGTTGTGCGGTAAAGGCCATCTGTGACCTCCACTAGGTAAACCCCCCTACTCACGTTCAAGAACTCAACTCGCCCACTCTCGTTAGTCAATGCGCTCGCCACCAGCGTGCCGCTCTTATTCTCGTAGAGATTCACCAGGTAGCCCCCGAGGGGCCTGCCGTGGAGGTCGACGCACGTGATGCTTATGTTGAAGCTGCTTGGGATCACTATCCTCGGCACTACAGGGGGTAATGTCACGTTAATGGTCTTCTCAACTCGCAGCGACCCCGCGCTACAAGTAACGTTGACAGCCACCCTCCAGTCCCCCTCGTATACAGCGCGTAGCACCCACTCAAGCTCCAACGTACCCTCTAGGCTGGAGAAATTCACTACATCCTCACCTTCTACAAGCTTAGCTAGGCCATGGGGGTATAGGAGCCGCACACTCACGTTCTCCACCTTACTCGAAGACTCCACTACTGCCCTGATACTTACGAAGTCGTCGACTAGCGCTGAGTGCGGAGCCTCCAGCTTAGCCGCGAGGGGGGCCCGCAGCACGGCTACTCCTACAGCCTCCTGAATCAGGCTTGTGCGGACCCAGCTGGCCGGGTCGCCAGGCACGCGGCCCAGCGTAATAGTGACGTTAACCGTGGGTGGAGTGCCGTTGACCTGATACGCCACGTTCACGGCCTCCTCCGATGGTACTAGTATGAGCCTATGCGCTAGCCTCTCAGGCTTTTCCAGCATATCGGTCAGGTTGCCCAGCAGTATCTCATAATCGCCTAGGCTAGTGCTAAGGCCCCTAGCCTCAGAGAGTAATGTAGTGTAATTGGCCTCTCCCGCCTTTACGCGGGCAGCTGCCGTGAGTAGGCGGGACACGTTGGCCATTACCCTCAGGAGCCTCCTATACCTAGCCTTAGCTATGGGGCTCGTTGTCTGCACATACTCGCTCCACAGCTCCCTCTCCAGCGTCTCGATCAGATCCGGCATGTGGGGAGCCGTGTAATTCACTAGGACCACTAGCCACCCACTCTTACCCTTTAGTGCCAGCCACTTGGGCGGGGGAGTGTAGCTGCGCGCCCTAACGAGCTTATACTCACTCCCATTAACCAGGACCTCCACATACTCGCTCGAGCTGGGCAGCCTGAGGAGGGGGTAGTAGAGGAGGCCAGGCCCTGGAGGCTCTAGCGAGGAGTGTACTCTGATGATGGGGGCCAGGCCGCTGAAGGTAAATATCTGCCTGAGCCTGGCTCCACCCCCCTCACACACCTGCTCAACCGAGGCTATCAATGAGCCATTGAGGAGGAGCCTAACCCTACATTTAGATAGGTCGTAGCCGCTGGCTATGATGCGCCCGCCCCTCAGCAGGGCAAAACCTGCGAAGGGCCAGTCGAAGAATACCATGTTGCCCGCCAGGCCCTCAAGCTCTAGGTGGATTAGCGTCCTGTTATCAAAGACTGCCGTGTACCCGGGGCCTTTAATGACCAGCGCATTAGTCAGGTTCAGGGGGTAAGCTCCAGTCGCGTTTACTCCAGTTATTGTTAGGTTCTCCCGGGAGACTCTTAGGCCCGCCCAGCTAAAGTTCACGCGTAGTGGTGCTGAGTAGTACGTGAGCCTATACCTGACAGCCTCCATACCTGGGACGGCAACAGGGAACATCACTCTGCAGCTACGGTAGTAGCCTGAAGGGTAGTAGCTACAGTTAAGCAGCTGTACGGGGAGCTGACTGCCGTTCCCCCACACTCTCAGCGTGTCGTTAAAGGCCTCCCCGTCTAGAAAGCTCACATTGAGCATCACTAGGCCACGGTAAGGGCTGGGCAGGGGGTTGAATATTATCACCTCACGAACTCCAGCAACGCCCCCCTCTTCACATCCAGCTGTGCATAGCGCAGCAGTGAGGACTACCGCTAGGAGGAGGGAGTAGCTCCTCACCTGGACCCACCCTCTAGCAGCTCCCTACACCTAGCCGCCACCAGGTCTAGGTCTTCAAGCCTCTCCTGAAGCCTCTCGAGCTGCTCCTGGAGCTCCCCCACCTTCCTCTCTAGCCCAGCCCTCCGCGCCTCATACTCAGCTCTGTCGAACTCCCCGACGAGGAACCTCACTTCAAGCTCCCTCAGCAAGTCATGCAACGATTCCATCTGCCTCTCGATCTCCTCTACCTTGCTCGCGTATGAGAAGCGGGCTTTAGACCACTCCTCCACGACCTCCCTGACCACGTCCCTCCAGGCCTCGATGTCCTCTCCCCGAATGGAGTCCAGCAGTACCTCGAGAAATCTGAGCTCCCTCTCCACCCCAACTGACTTTAGAGCGCGCTGCACATCCTCCAGCGTCCCTCCAGCCCTGTTCAAGAGCTGTCTCATCCTCTGATCTCTCTCATAGTTCAGGCGAAATGGAGACTCAGAGGAGGTCTTTACCTCCACCCTTAACCTGGTCATTAACACGTTGAGCCGGGACTCCATGCTTCTAAGCCTGCTCTTAAGCTCAAAGTACCTCTTAACTAGAGGTGTCATCTTCTGCCTGAGCTCCCCCATTAGCTTCTCGTAGACCTCCCTCGTCACCTGCCCCGTTGAGAACATCCGGAGAATCTCCCCTCTCCTCCTCTCATAGTCCCTCAGCTCGTATAGTAGATCCTCGAACTCCCTTAGGGCATTCCTAGCCTCCTCTACCAGCTTCTCGCCCTCCTCACTCACGTAACTATCTCAGCCCGCGCCCTAAAAATGCCTTGTCTTAATCGGTAAACAAGTGTTTAGCGATTCAAGAATGTAGAGCTCCCAACTCCCTCCATGCTCTCGAGCTACTCATCGTAGATGCTATAAAGTCGATTAACAATACGATTAACAATAATAGCTAGATGACCTGTCTCTCTCGCGATGACCACGGTCCTTGTAGATACAGCGCGCAGCCCCTACGCGGTCCTGAAGCCGGTGCCCATCGAGAGCGTTAAGTTAGAGGATGCCTTCTGGGCGCCTAGGCTTAAGAGACTCAGGGAAGTGACCCTGCCTACACAGTATAAATTACTTGAGGATACTGGGAGACTAGATAACTTCAGGAGAGCTGCAGGCGTGGTTAAGGGGCCTTTTAGGGGTTTCTACTACAATGACTCTGACGTCTATAAGTGGGTTGAAGCTGTGTCGCTCGCTCTAGCTTCTGAGCGCGACTCGCAACTCGAGAAGCTCCTGGAGGAGGTCGTGAACGTGATAATAGCTGCTCAGGACGCGGACGGCTACCTTAACACGTACTTCACCTTTGAGAGGAGGGGAGAAAGGTGGAGCAACCTACGCGATATGCACGAGCTCTACTGTGCTGGCCACTTATTTCAGGCGGCTATAGCTAGGCACCGCGTCACCGGTAAGCGTGATCTACTAGATGCGGCGGTGCGATTCGCGGATCACATACTTGAAGTATTCGGGCCTGGGAGAAGAGCTGGCGTGCCCGGTCACCCAGAAGTGGAGATGGCGCTAGTAGAGCTGTACAGGGAGACTGGCAGGCGCGAGTACCTGAGCCTCGCAAGCCGCTTCATAGACTTGAGGGGGAGGGGCCTAATAGGAGGGAGTCCTTACCACCTAGACCACGTGCCGTTCAGGGAGATGCGGGAGCTGACTGGCCATGCTGTCCGTGCCCTCTACCTCTGCTGTGGAGCAGCTGACATCTACATGGAGACTGGAGATGCCAAGCTCCGTGAGGCGCTCGATAGGCTGTGGCACGACCTCGTGGAGAGGAAGATGTACGTAACTGGCGGTGTCGGATCGCGCTACGCTGGAGAGGCAATAGGCGAGGCCTATGAGCTGCCTAACGAGAGGGCGTACGCGGAGACGTGCGCTGCTGTAGCTAATGTGATGTGGAACTGGAGGATGCTGCTAATGACTGGGGAGGCCAGGTTCGCGGACATACTTGAGCTGTCCCTCTACAACGCCGCGTTAGCTGGTATCTCGCTGAAAGGGGATCGCTACTTCTACACAAACCCCCTAGCTGATAGAGGGCGGCACCGGAGGAGTGAGTGGTTTGACTGTGCCTGCTGTCCTCCTAATATTGCCAGGCTCATAGCCTCTATCCCGGGTATGGTGTACTCAACCTCTCCTAGGGGAGTATGGGTTCACTTATACGCCGCTAATAGAGCACGCATAGAGCTCAACGTGGGAGCTGTTGAGCTGATCCAACACACTGAGTACCCCTGGAGCGGGCTAGTGGAGATGAAGGTCAGACCTGATCGCATTGACGAGTTCTCCCTATTCTTGAGAATCCCCGAGTGGTGCAGGGATGCGCGCGTAACCATCAATGATGCTGAGGAACTACGGCCCCGGCCGGGCGCTTACCTTGAGCTGAGGCGAGAGTGGGAGTGGGACGATAGGGTGAGGCTCGAGATGAGCATGGAGCCAGTGCTCCTCGAATCGCATCCACACGTCACGTGCAACACAGGCCGCGTAGCCATCAGGCGGGGCCCCCTAATATACTGCCTGGAGCAGGTGGATAACCCTGGCTGCGACGTGTGGGATCTGGCGATAATCCCCGGCGAGCTCAGAGCTGAGTACGAACCCGAGCTTCTCGGAGGGATAGTCGTGGTTAGGGGGAGGGCATTAGCCCTAGATGTAAGCGATTGGAGGGGAAGGCTCTACGCCCCCCTCAGCGAGGTGAAGGTGCGTACTAGAGAGGTGACCTTCACCGCTATACCGTACTATGCTTGGGCCAACCGAGAGCCGGGGCCCATGATAGTGTGGGTTAGGCTCGCCCAGCCTACAGCCCCTTACAGCGGAGCCAGGGCTTGACTACCTCCTCAGGGGCATTAAGCCTCCTAAGCATCTCCACGAACTTCTGGTGAAGCTCCTTCGCCACATCCATGTTCTCCTCCAACACGTTCTCCTCCTGCCTCGGGTCCTTCTCGAGATCGTACAACTCCGTCTCGACCCTTCCGAAGGGCTTTAACACCCTTGGCACCCCGTCTACCATCATGGTGTACGTCACCTCCTCTAGGGGCGGAGTCTCCTCTGAGGCCAGTATCAACGACCATCGCTCAGTCGTTATCGTGGGCCGGAGCCCTCCCCCAGCTCCATGAATGAGCGGAGGAGTTGAAACAGCGAAATCCCTCCACTCCACGCCCTCCCCCCGGATTAGAGGGAGGAGCGAGCGCCCCTCACACCATTCGCACTTTAGGCCTGCTAAGTCGAGTATCGTGGCCGTTATATCAGGCGTCTGAACGAGTTCTCCAACTCTGTCGACTTCCTTACCCATGGCGTCCGGAGGCCTTATTATCAGAGGGATGTGGGCAACCTCCTCGTAGAGCGGCGTGTAGCCGTGGTAGCCACCCATTATGATGGACTTCCCTATGAGCCCGTGCTCCCCCAGGTAGAATCCATGGTCTGAGGTGAATATTATAGCCGTATTCTCGAGTAGCCCCAGCTCCTCAACCTTCTCGAGTAGCCTCCCTATCCACTTATCCACTAAAGTAGCTTCAGCTGCGTAGAGGGCCCTACAGTGCTCGAGCTCCTCCCTCCTGAGGTAATCGCAGGGGCCATACACCGGGTATATCACCTCCTCCCCCTCATACCCAGGGTCGTACATCTCCACGTACCACTTGGGAGGATCCCACGGCTCGTGGGGATCGAAGAAGTCGATGTATAGGTAGAAGGGCCTGCGGTAATTCCTTTCAAGCCACCTCATCGCTTCAGTTGCGGTCTTAGCGGGTATCCAGTCCTCCTCAAAGACCCTGAGCGCGTTATTCCGCAGGTGCTGCACCGTTGTCTCCACACTCCTCAGCTTCTCCGGGCTACACGGCAGCTCCACCTCCTCCGGGTCGGTCCTGTATCTATCATTCTCCTGACCCCTAATCCACACCCACCCGTGGAAACCCCTATCGTAGTGGTAGCCGTCCTTGAGAATGTGAGGCGTATCAGCAACCATCATCGTCACATACCCCGCCTTACCCAACGCTTCCTGAACGACTGGCTCGCCACGCGGCAGGGGCTGCCAGCCAGCATACGTGAACGTGTATCGTCCCGACATCAGGTCATGCCTATGCGGCACTGTGGGGAAGGAAGCGAGGTAAGCACGCGTGAAGACCACCCCCTCACACGCCAGCCTGTCGAGATTTGGCGCTCTGGCGCTCACCCCCTTCCTAACCTTGAACTTCCCGAATAAGAGATCATGACGAAAAGTATCAGACACTATTACTATGATGTTGTATTTCATCATGGGACACCCACCGAGGCAGGTTAAATAAGTGACCGTTTATCCCTGCCACTTCATTCCGAATAGGGCCGTAGCGTTCTGGAGTAGAGACTCCCTCCTCGCTCACAACCCTGCCTAGAGGGTTATGGGTCATGGGCGGCCGTCGAGGCCAACGGTATTTTTCTTACATCCTATCTCTTCACAAATTCTCATGACTGCTTCGGTATGTCGCAACTAGGGTATGAACCTAATCTGCACATTTCTGCCCTATCTGCTAATGGCGGCAAAGCCGCTGGAGGCTATCCTTTAAGGTGACTGGCAATTCAGTTCTGAAGTGAGACGAGTGCTAGTCTTCGCGTATTCAGCAGGCTTCAGGCACAGCTACATACCCACAGCAGTGGAGGTGATAGTTAAAATGGGGGAGAGAAGCGGCTTATTTGAAGCTGTAGCAACTGAGGAGTGCGAAGATATTCAGCCGCAGAAGCTCGGAGAGTACTCAGTGATGATATTCCTGACTAGTGGAGAGATCCCGCTCAGCGTTGAGCAGAGAAAAGCCCTGATAAGGTACGTGGCAGAGGGGGGAGGATTTGTAGGAGTGCATAATGCGGCTGATACTCTATACAGCTTCCCTGAATATGGAAGGATGCTTGGGGGCTACTTTTTATCCCACCCCTGGACCCAAGAGATCTACGTAATCGTGGAGGACCCTACTCATCCCTCGACTAGGCACCTGCCTGAGAGGTTCAAAGTCCTAGAGGAGGTATACACCTTTAGGGAGTGGAGCAGGAGGAGGACACATGTTCTAATAAGCTTAGACCCCACATCAGTTGACTTGAGTAAAGGTGCCAGGCTGGATAACGACTACGCGCTAGCGTGGTGCCACCACTATGGCAGAGGCAGAGTCTTTTACACGGCTTTTGGCCACTTCACCAAGACCTGGAGGGAGGAGTGGTTCCAAAAACACCTCCTAGGCGGCATCCTCTGGGCAGCACGCCTGAAAATGAATCTGTAAAGGGATCATGACGATCCTCAAGCTGGGAGGGGAGACCCTACATAACTAGTAATCAGCTATCTGAGACTCTTCACTCGCTCCGATTTGGTACCCCTCATCACCATGGGTTATAATGCGCCAACCTATTTAAACCAGATTTCACGCTCCAGCATGAGCAGCACCATAGTACAGGGAAAAAGCCGTAGCGACTCCCTGCTTAGAGGGGTTTAGCTATCATCTCCTTGAATCTTCTTAAAGTCCAGGAATTTGCGCATGTAGCTGGGCCTCACTACTATCGCAGTATCAGCTCCCCTATCCGTGCCAGCTATCGCTATCACGTCTCCATCAACATTTATGAGCCCAGCATCCGCGGCCATGAGCGTCACCTCTACCGCCACCTTCATGCCCTGCAAGAACCTCCTTAGCATATCCGCTACTACGCGTTTCAGTGAAGTCCCCCCATACTTCCCTGAGAGTAAGTCCTCAACGTCGTCACCTAGCGCGTGTGCAGGTGAGGACTTTAGCACCCATCTCCTCTAGCTTCCTCCTAACCTCCGGGTTCATCACCCAGCCTTCCTCCCTAAACGCAGCAGATGGCGTCGCTATCACGATGTTCACATTCATTCCCTTAAACGCCTCGAGCACCTTGAACGCCGTGACACTATAGGTGGAGGCCACAACGATATCCTTTATACCCAGCTCCTCTGCCGTTCTACCCATCCGTGGCATCGTGTGTCGAGCTGTGTCCTCCTGTGTTAGGCGTGGATGGGCTCGCCGCTGCCCTGGGCAGGCTGTGGGGGTCGTGCTCCCCACACCCACACGGGCAGCACTGGGAAGCGGAGAGACACACCGCGATACAGAAAGCTACAGTCCAATGTCACTGCCCCCTCCCTAGCAGCCTCCAGCGGCCTCAGTATTCTGAGGCCCTAGCCGTAGGAAGTACCCGTTCTTTTTATTTACGTAGCTCATACGCCTCCCTAGGACACATGTAATGACGCATAAATAACATTACTCTGGAGGCCGAACATTCTCCTCGCTGATTCCCTAGCTTCCACGCTGCTCCGGCTCTACCACCACTGCAGTGCCAGTAGCGGTGACCACTATGAAGCCCTCCAGGACTTCAGCTGTCTCAAAGTCGATGCCTACCACAGCGTTCGCGCCTAGAGCCCTGGCGCTCCTCTCCAAGTCCTCCAGCGCCTCCTCTCTGGCCTTCTTCAGCTCGGCGATGTAAGCTTCAGAGCGCCCGCCGAGCACCGCCTCTATCCCGGCTAGAAACCTGCCCAGCATCCCCCTAGTGCGTACACTCATCCCCATGACGACTCCTATCACCCTGATCACTCTGTAGCCTGGTATGGAGGGAGTAGTTGTTAGCATCATCGCTCAGCCTGTGTCACAGATCCTTAAAATAGTGGCGATCTCCGCAAGGGTATATAAGCGGGCTATGACTTAGTCATATCAACATGGCTTCGGATGTGCTGAGGAGCGTCAGGGAGTTACTGGAGCAGCATGGGAAACCTGAGAGGGAAGTGTGCCTGGACTCTGAGAACTCGGGTCTAGTGCTGGGGGATGCGCTGGAGGAGATGCTCTGAGTATACAGAGAGGCTATTGGACATTCATCGATAACTAATAGGCCTGGCTGGGAGGCCTACGAGGCCCTCTACAGGGCCTCGGAGAGAATAGCACGAGCAATAGGAGCTAGAGTTGAGGAAAGGACTTCTATCAGCTCCTCCAGCCTCGCCAGCCTCTCGCTTAGTGCGTTGGTGTTGATGCTCGCCCCCGCGTGCCTAGCCCTGAGCATCCTTATCCAGGCCCTTAGCACCAGTAGCTCCTCTAGCGCGGCGGCTGCCCACTCGAGCCCCGCCACTCCTCAATGCCCCCTCAATACCCGGCTGAAGCCGGGCACTAGAAGCAAGCCAGCTCGCGGGCACCAA
>QMRZ01000009.1 GCA_003649495.1 Thermoprotei archaeon
AGATAGGAGGGAGAGGGCAGAGGAGGTTCAGGAAGCGCTGCTCACAGTGGGGCTCTCCTCGACTATAAGGGAGGGGAGCAGCTATGAAGTGGTGATAGAGGGGGAGCCCACCGAGGTGCTACGCAAGCTGGAAGCCCCTGTCAGCTCTTCTCCTCAGGAGGGGGTGGTGGGGTGGGTTAAAGTGGTGAAGGTTGAGACTGTGTCGAACGAGGGTGTAGCCTGGGTGTATGACGTGACTGTGGAGCCTACTAGGACCTTCATAAGCGAGTGCCTAGTACTCCACAACACTGTGAGCATAGCTAAGGCTGGAATCGTCGCGACGCTCAATGCGAGGACCTCAATTCTTGCGGCTGCTAACCCAGCCTTCGGCCGCTACCTCCACAATAGGCCGGTGACAGAGAACATAGACCTCCCTCCCACGATATTGTCGCGATTCGACCTGATATTCGTCATAACGGATACCCCCAACGCCGAGAGGGACAGGGCGCTGGCCGAGTATGTGCTGGACTTTCACAGGCAGTATTACCCCGAGGCCCTGGAGCACGTCATCCCCCGAGATCTCCTCAAGAAGTACATCGCGTATGCCAGGAAGCACGTGAAGCCTCGGCTCTCTGAGGAGGCTAAGAAGAAGTTAGTGGACTTCTACGTGGAGATGAGGACTAAGAGCCAGGGAGTCGACTCGCCCATAGCTATAACGCCGAGGCAGCTTGAGGCGCTGGTTAGGCTGGCTGAGGCGCACGCGAAGATGGCGCTCAGTGAGGTGGTCACGGAGAAGGATGCAGAGGCGGCTATAGAGCTCATGATGGCATTCCTCAGGAGCGTGGGCTACGACGTCGAGAGCAAGAGGATAGACATCGACATAGTGATGACCGGGCAGCCCAAGTCTCAGAGAGATAAGATAGTGATGATACTTGATATGCTCGAGAGGATGATGAAGGAGAGCGGGGGCGAGCCCATAAAGAGGGAGGAGTTCATTGAGCACGCGGTTGAGAAGGGGCTTGACGAGCCGTTTGTCCGGAAGGTCCTGGATAAGCTGTACGAGAGCGGCGAGATCATAGAGCCGAGGCCTGGCTACATAATGCTATTGAAGAGCAGGTAGCGATGAGGGTCGAGGACCTGGAGATACCGGGTGAGGCTAAGGAGGCGCTAAAGAGGCGTGGCATAGTTGAGTTGTTCCCACCCCAGGAACTTGCTGTGAGAGCTGGCCTACTCAGGGGGGATAATGTGGTAGTGACTGCGCCGACGGCCTCTGGCAAGACGCTCATAGCAGTGCTGGCGGCTCTGAAGCACTTGGGAGATGGGAAGGGCAAGGTCCTCTACCTAACGCCCCTCAGGTCCTTGGCGTCAGAGAAGTACGATGAGTTTAGAGACCTATTCGGAGAGCTTGGCTATAGGGTGGCTCTAAGCATAGGTGACTACGACTCGAGTGACCCCTGGCTCGAGAAGTATGACGTGATAATAGCCACGAATGAGAAGGCCGATAGCCTAGTTAGGCATGGCGCGCCCTGGCTTAGAACGGTATCTCTCGTTGTGGCGGATGAGATACACCTCATAAGAGAGCTTAAGAGGGGCCCCACCCTTGAGCTGCTATTGTCAAGGCTCATGCGCCTCATCCCTCACGTACAGTTCGTCGGGCTCAGCGCCACGATAGCTAACCTGGACGAGCTAGCATCTTGGCTGGAGGCTAGGCCCGTGGCATCCGACTGGAGGCCGGTTACTCTCAGAGAGGGGGTCTACTATGATGGAGTCATAGAGTTCGGGGATGGGAGCACAAAGAGCATCGAGGTGAGGTATGGTGACGCGCTGATGGACCTGGTGCGCGACTCTCTAAGTGAGGGAGGGCAGGCCCTCATCTTCACGTACAGGAGGAGGAGTGCTGTCTCGAGGGCCATCAAGCTAAGCCGTGTGGTGGACAAGGAGCTGGGGAGGGCCGAGAAGAGGAGGCTCAAGAAGCTGGCCCGTGAGCTCCTGGCTAGGGAGAGGAATACGGTGACTGAGAAGCTAGCTGCCACGATTTTAAAAGGAGTCGCGTTTCACCACGCTGGGCTGAGCCACTTCACCAGGAAGTTCGTCGAGGGGGCATTTAGGAGCAACCTCGTGAAGGTGGTGGTCGCCACGCCTACACTAGCGGCGGGCGTGAACCTCCCAGCGAGAAGGGTGATTATAGCTGATAGGCGCAGGTTTAACGCTGAACTGGGCGTCCACGAGGAGATAACAGTCATGGAGTATAAGCAGATGGCTGGTAGGGCTGGGCGGCCTAAGTACGATAAGGTAGGGGAGGCCGTGTTAATAGCCAGGACATGGGATGAGGTAGACTACCTGCTGGAGGAGTATGTAAAGGCCTCACCTGAGCGCATAATATCCAGGCTGGCCTCAGAGCGGGTGCTGAGGAGCCAGGTTCTAGCTGAGGTAGCTAGTGGATTAGCGGCATCGCTCGGCGAGCTACGGGAGACGCTCAGATACACGCTCTACGCCAGGCAGTTTAGTAGATATTACCTGGAGGAGCTACTCGAGGGAGTAGTGAAGGAGCTTGAGGAGGAGGGCTTCCTGAACGTGAGGGGCGAGAGGCTTAGCGCTACAGCTCTAGGCAGGAGGGTCTCAGAGCTATACCTAGACCCGCGCTCAGCCAGCCTCATGGTGAAGTGCCTCAAGGAGAGGAGGCGCTTCACGGAGCTCACGTACCTGCACCTAGTGGCTTTAACGCCTGACATGGTGAGGCTCTACCTCAGGAGGGGTGACAGGGAGTGGCTAGAGAGAGTAGTGGACGAGCGCGTAGACGAATTCGCGGCCCCACTCCCCGAGGATCCAGAGGAGTACGAGTTTTACCTGGCTAGCCTTAAGGTGGCTATGCTCCTATTAGACTGGATTGAAGAGAGGCCTGATGATTATATTTACAGGAAGTACGATGTGGGGCCTGGCGACCTATATTCAATAGTACAGACCTGTGAATGGCTTGTTTATGCCGCTTCCGAACTAGCTAGGCTACTGGGCATGGATGAGCGCTTTAAGGAGTTAAGGGTTTTGAGGGAACGCGTTAAGCATGGAGTTAAGGCTGAGTTGCTAGAGCTCACTAGCATAGAGGGTATAGGGCGTGTCAGGGCTCGCGCCCTCTACGCTCACGGCTTTAGGAGCCTGCTCGACATTGTTAAGGCAGATGAGCATGAGCTAGCAAGGGTTCCGGGCATAGGGCCTGTGCTTGCTAGGAAGCTTAAGGAGGCTGTGACTGGCGGCAAGCCGGTCCCCAAGCTCTCCAGCAGGAGGGGCCTAGACGAGTTCCTCACTCTCAGTGAAGCTTAAAGGTCAATGCTCGTGAGGTGGGGCGGATGAGGCAGAGGTATAGGGTGGTGGACCTTTTCTGCGGCGCCGGAGGCTTCTCCAGGGGTTTCGCGGAGGAAGGCTTTGAGATAGTCCTGGGAGTTGATAATATGAGGCCAGTGGCTGAAGCCTTCAGGCTGAATTTCCCCCACGCAAAGGTCCTGGTGGAGGATGTGAAGCTTCTCCACGGTGAGGATATAGAGTCCCTGGTCGGGGAGGTGGACGTGGTGATAGGGGGGCCGCCCTGCGAGCCTTTTACGAGCGCCAATCCTAAGAGGAGGGAGGACCCCCTCGAGAGGCTATACACGGATCCTGTGGGCAGGCTAGTGCTCGACTTCATTAGGATAGTGGGCGACTTGAGGCCTAAGATCTTCGTCATGGAGAATGTGCCAGCTCTGGCAGAGGGGCCGTTGAAAGAGGCCTTACGTAAGGAGTTCGCCCGAGTCGGGTATGACAACATATACTTCAACCTGCTCCTAGCAGAGGATTACGGCACTCCCTCCCACAGGCTTAGGCTCTTTATCTCGAACATCAAGCTGAGGCCAAAGCGCTCGCGGCGTAGAGTAGTGGTCATAGAGGCCATCGGCGACCTGCCTCCCCCAACTTCAATCCACGACATCCCTAATCACGAATATGTCCCCCTTTCCCCGAGGAAGGAGAGGAGGATAAGGAGGCTGAGGTGGGGGGAGGCGCTGATTAGGTACATGGGCGCTGAGGGGAAGGTGTACTACAATTATGTGAGGCTCCATCCCTACCGCCTAGCGCCCACAGTTATGGGATCCTCACGCTTCATCCATCCATTTGAGGACAGGATGCTGACTGTGCGCGAGCAAGCCAGGCTAATGGGCTTCCCGGACCACCACGTCTTCTACGGAGGTCGCGACCTCCAGTACGATGAAGTTGGGGAGGCTGTGCCAGTGCCGCTAGCAAGAGCTATAGCTAAGGAGGTGAGGAGGTTTTTGGAGAAGGGTGTGGAGAGATGAGTGTAGACGTGATACCGGTGCTCCATAATGTATTCTCTCCCCAGAAGGTCTTAGAGGCTGCGCGCATAGCATACGGCCTAGGCTACAGGATGTTCGTGGTGACTAAGGCTAGCGGCAGTGCGGCGCAAGCTGGAGTGCCAGAAGCCCAGAAGCTAGCTATAAAGCTGGGGAGGAGTTTTGCGTGCCTGCCAGACTTGCCTGACGCGCTGGAGGTGCTCAAGCCTGCTCGGGTCCTCCTGGTAGTGCCTAGGAAGTTCGGCAGGGAGCCTCTCCTAGGGGAGGCTATGAGCGCTAAGGGTAGGCTTCTAGTGGTCTTCGGAGGTGCGGACCCCGGGTTGAGCAGAAGGGAGCTAGAAGTAGGAATGCCGGTCTTCATAGATGGAGTGGAGGGCGATATAGGGTCTCTGGGGCTAGTCGCGATCGCTCTCTACCTGCTCAGGCGCGAGCTCGCGAGTCAGGAGATCTCTCAGTAGCTCGAGACACTTATGTAGGAACTCACACTTGTTCATACCCTCGTTCACCAGCACATAGTCTGAGAGCGCGATCACCTCGCCTAACCCGAATCCCAACTCACGGCGATCACGTTCAACGAACTCTTCCCAGCTGCTAGGATCATCAGCTCTCCTCCTGGCGAGCAGCCTCCTGAATCTAGTGGAGGGAGAGCTGTGGACTGCTATTATGACGACTTTTTGGAAGTGTTCTCTGAATTTCTCAACCTCATCGAGGCTCCTCACGCCCTCAATCATTACTACATCGTTTGGAGGGAGCTGCCTTAATGTGAGCTCAGCCACAGCTGCTGGCCCTCTAACCCTTCTTAACTGGAGGGAGAGTTGAGCTAGAGTCTCCGGCGTTAGCTTCAGCCCCCTCTTCTTAGCTTCACCTCTGACGGCGTCACCCATCGACACTACAGGGATACCGAGCTTCTTTGCAGCCTCTGCGAGAACGCTCTTGCCTGAGCCTGGCATGCCAGCTATCAATATCGCAAGCCGCCTCACAGGACACTAGTAGAGATGTGGGTGTAAAGCCTTCCCATCCGCTGACGAGTGGTTATTTAAGGGTCGAGCCGACCACGCGCTTGTGAAGGTAGCCGTAGTTGGCGTTGGCCGCTGGGGCGTGAACCACGTTAGGGTGTTGTGCGAGCTTAGCAGAGCGGCCGACAAGGAGCTTGAAGTTGATGAGGTGATCGTAGTTGATAAGGACCTGGCGAGGGCCAGGCACGTCGCGAAGAGGTATGGGGCATCCAGGTACCTGAGTGACTTGAGCGAGCTTATTAACTCTGGAGTAGACGCGGCCATAGTAGCTGTCCCCACGGTCTATCACTACGAAGTAGCCATGAAGTTATTGCCCCACATGGACGTGCTGGTTGAGAAGCCTATCGCTGCTAAGCTGGAGGAGGCGGAGGAGATGGCAAGGACTGCTGAGAGGGAGGGTAGACTGCTGGCGGTGGGTCACATAGAGAGGTTTAACCCTGTGGTGCCGGCGCTGAAGGATAAGCTCGCAAGTGAGGAGGAGGAGGTAATTCATGTGATAGCTCAGAGAGTAGGGCCCGGCCCCGCTAAGGGTTATACCCTCAACCTGGGTGTCGCGCATGATCTACTAGTTCATGATGTGGACGTGATATGCTACCTACTTAATTCGCTCCCCTCAAGCGTATTTGCAAAGGCTTTCTGGGAGCCTGGGTATGAGTACGAGACGGAAGTCATAGCAATGTACACGTTTGAAGAGTTAGGCGTCACGGCAGAGCTCAGGGCAAGCTGGCGCGCTTCCCCTCGCTTCAAGAGAAGGACCATAAGCATTCAATTGAGGAGCAAGCTAATAGAGGCAGATTACATCCTACAGACTATAAGGGTCGAGAGGGGGCTTGTGGAGCATAGGTCGAGAGGAGAGTATAGCGAGTTGATATCAGCATACACCTCCAGGGTTAGGGAGACTTGGAGCATGCTCGGCATTAAGCGTGAACCCCTACTTCTCGAGGATGCTCACTTCCTGAGGTGTGTGGCCAGGGGGGAGAAGCCCCTGAACAGCTGGGAGGTAGGCCTGAGAGCACTGAAGTGCGTCTTAGCGGCCCTAGATTCCGCCAGGTCTCGCACGCCAATCAGCATTGAGTGGGAGGCCCAATAGCTTAACGAGTTCCAGTGGCTGCAGGCTACTCCTGACGCCCTTAGAGTCGAAGTGTGTCAGCGAAGCCTCCCCTCCTGCCTCCTCTACCACTCTTACAACCCTAGCTGGCGATGGCTCACTAGCCGCTCTGGAGAGCCTGACTAGGGCGGTTACGGTTGTGTAGAGGGCCGGCTTGCCAGCCTCGGCTCTCACAGCCTTCACCAGCTTGAGCCCCTCCCTGCTCATGTAATTCCGTCTTTCATAACACTCTTCGACTAAGCTGCTAAAATCGGCGTCCCACAGGGGGCCTGTCCAGAGAGGGCCAGCCGCCTTCAGAGGCTTACCGCAGTACGGGCACTTAGCCTCAACACACGTTAATCCGCGCACCATGTCCCTATAGAGGCACCGATTACAGTACCTGGCGAAGCCCAGCTGGCTCGCCAGCTTGCGGGCCTCGCTCTTGTTTCGCCTGACCAGGAATGCCTGCCTCAGGGCATGCTGGGTAAGTACAGTATAGACGGGTCTAGCCGCTAGCCCAAGCTTGGCGGCCTCCCTAACAGTGAATGCAGCTAGTATCCTGGCCCCCACCTCTTTGGAGAACTCGGCGCGGAGAGGCACTGCCGAGTACTTACGCAGGCAAGCGCCTGGGTACACCCCGAAGAGAGGGGCTAGATCTGTGGCAGTCATGCACAGCATCCCGCCATGCTTTAAGGCTGTTAACGCTGCCTCCACAAAGGGTGCTGGCGTGCCGAAGGGATCGATGTCGACAACGTCGAACTTGTCTCCTCTCTCAGCCATCTCCATAAGTAAGGCTCGAGCGTCCCTATTGTAGACGGAGACCCTATGTTCAAGAGCATTAAGAGAGGCGTTCTCACGTTCTAGCTCATATGCCCTCTCATCTCTGTCATTAAGTACTACCTCCTCGACCGCATCCACCTCGGCCGCATATCTCAGTCCCCTCACGCCAGTAGCGCTAAGCGGTTCACAGATCCTGATCCTGCTCCTACCACTTGCAAGGGAGTAAGCCTCTATTAGGGCCACACTTATGTCACGCGATACGCTCATGCGGGGGTTATAAAATATGGGCGCCCAGGCGGGCTCCAGCTTATCCCCTGAGTAATACTGGATGTCAGGGACCTTTAGCCGTACCTTACCCTCTCTGATTTTGATCAGCTTAAGATGCATGTGCTTAATGCCTCAAGTACCAGCTCCTTTAGCTCAGCCTCCTCAAGGGCATAGCCCGGCACCTTAATCACATACCTACTCCCGACACGTACCTCCCCCTCAGTCACTAGTATTGCCTGCGATCTACAGACCCTAGCTACGTCAACTGTAACCCTGTCCTCTACCCCACTGCTCTTCTCAGCTTTCCTGATTAGTAGCCTGCGCCGCTCTTCGCGCTTCCCAGCAGCTATCTGGAAGGGCGCTCTCTCGAGCAGGTAGCGCGTGTATCCCAGCTCGTCTAGCACCTCCAGGAAGCGCTTTAGGAGCGGATCTCTCACGCGGTCGCTCGGCGTCTCCTCAGGTGCCTGTCGGGAGCTGAAGTACTCATGTATGCTCTTGAAACTCAGCTTCTCCACCACCTCATCCCCAAACATCCTCACGAGCCTTGACGCAACTTCGAGAGTCGCGTCAGCCCTCCCCGTCTCATACTCGTACGCCATCCTCCTCGTGACCCCCAGGCTGTAGGCGAGCTCGCCCAGGGACATGCCTCTCTCCCTGCGCTTAGCCTTAACCACCTCCCCCCTAATCTTGACGTACACCCCACCTCTGCTGAAGTAGATGAATGGCACCTCCTCTCCCTTGATGAGCCTCCTCAATGTCTCGTAGCTTAATGAGGGTATGCCCCTGTACGTAGAGAGCGAGTCCTCCACAGCCCCCTCGTGGCACACCAGCAGGGGAGCTAGGTCGAGCGACTTGCCCAGTCTCTTCAGGTCCTCGGCAGCCCTCCTAACCTTGCTGTCGAAGCGCTCCACGAGCTTTATCGCAACTATCTCGTCCTGCTTAGCTGCTATGAAGTCGAAGGAGTAATCCTCGCTGCCGCTGCTGACTACAGCGTATCCCTTAACCCTGAGCTCTGAGCTCAGGCTACTAGCCATGACTGCCACTCTTACAGGTAAAGCTAGGTTTAAAAGTCTTAGCGCTCACTTAAGCGAATACGTGCTTTACTTGAGCCTGGCGACTACGAAGGCGTGAGCTACGTCGTAGGGCTCCAGGTGTACTACATCGATTATCTCGAACCCTCGCTCCTCCAGGTGATCGATCTCGCGTTTGTAGGTCTCGGAGGGCTCCTTCGTCACATCTATACTCATTGCCTTAATGGCTTGCATGATATAGCCTCCGGGCTTAAGGTAGAACTCCGCATTATCTGCAACTATCTTAGACTGGAATGGCTGTGCGATGTCAGCGTATATTACATCTACTTTCTCGGCGACCACGTATGCGTACTTGTGAGGGAAGCGCGCATCCGCCAGTATCGGGACAACGTTCTTCCTGTGTACTGCTACCTTCTCAACGAATTCCCTCATGACTCTCGGGGCGAACTCAACTCCGTAAAGGATGCCCTGGTCCCCTATAATGTCAGACACGTGGCTGGGAGTCGTCCCAGCTGCAGCCCCTAGGTATAACACCTTGGAGCCCCTCCTTATCGGCATTTCTTTCAACTCCTTTAGTATGGCCCCCGCCAGCTTGCTTCGATAGGGGTTCCATACTCTGAGCTCGAGGTCTCCGAACTTCACTAGCTGTTCACCGTAGACCCTGATGCCTGGAGCTAGGTTAGCGGTGGCCAGCCGCTTGGATCCATCCTCGAATTCTACCCAGTATACTCCCTCGAATTTTTCATGTGGCTCGTACTTTACCGCAGCCACCATATGCATCACCGGCTAGATATCATGTCTCGCCTTTTCTTCCTTTCCCCCTCACCTCCTCCTTCTCCTCCTGCCCCTCCTCCTCCCGGGTGGTGGGCTTGGCCTCTTGGGGGGCTTGGCGTATAGTGTCTTTATCTCCTTTATCCTCTGCTCTAGCTGTGCCTTGAGCTCATCAGCCTTGTACTCCCCTGTGAAGGCGTCGATCCTGGCAGCTATAGCTAGCTTGGCAGCTAGCGCCCTGGCGATCTTACCCCTCTGCCACCTTGGGGATCTGTGTATTGCTGGATACTGGAATATCACGCCGTGCTTCGGGGGCTTGCTGCCAGTCCTCAGCGCTCTGAACAATGCCTTCTCAGCTCCGAGCACCTGAATAGTGCTTGCGGGCAACGTAGCTAGCTTTGAGAGCCCACCCGCCAGCGCTATGAGCCGCGCGCCCAGCAGAGGACCGACAAGCCCCCTGACATTAGGAGCAACCTCCATCATTGCCTCATCAATGTACTTCTCAAGCCCCCTCCTCACCTCGTAGAGCTGGAGGGCTATATCCGAGAGTAGCTTAATAGCATTAAGGTCGAACTCCGCCATGTCAGCGCCCATGCTCGTCTTAGCTGCCTCTACTATCCGCCTAGCAAGCTTCTCATTTATTCCAAGGCTAACGAGGGCATCAACGCTCATCTTGCTCCTATGCCCTATCTTCGAGACTATCTGTATGTAATCCTCATGTTCATCCACTAGGTCATCCATCTCGGGGAAGTGGAGGCTGTACCACTCCCTAATCCTCGAAGCGAAGAGGTTTAACGTCTTATTCACATCGTCGAGGGCTGAGATGGCCTGTGCGACGAATAGATCGCGCTTCTCAGCCGCCTTACGCACTTTTCTCCTAGTCAAGTGCAGTGATAGCTCGTAGAGAAGGCGCCTATACTCCTCCTCACTGACACCTAGCTTCTCGAGATACTCGAGTAACCTCTCTCTGAACGCCTTAACTACGTCGTTATTCGGCTTCACTATGACCTCTCCTTTAAAGACTTGTGCCAGCGACTTGCCTAGGTCGGCATCCTCAACCACTAGCGAGTCTAGCTCAGTTACCTCACCTATGAGGCTGAGGAGGGTCTGGGGGATCCTGCCCTCCTCCAGGCCCATTAACTCCTCAGCAGCCCTCTCGGGATCCTCAGGCCACTTCTTGGCCGCGATTATATCCCCCTTCTCATCCAATATTAACAGCGCTGCTGGAGAGCACGCTAAGTACCCCCTCACGCCCCTCCACCACTTACACGTCTACGCGTAATTTTTAAGCATTCCCGGCTGGAGCTATCTAGGGAGCATGGGGCGCTACGCTGTCCTGAAGCTTGGCGGGCACGTCCTCTTCAAGGGGCTTGAGCTAGACGTGGAGTACGTGAAGAACCTCATGAGCGAGTTGAGGCTCGCTGCGAAGGCCTATGATGGCCTAGTGGTCGTGGTAGGAGGAGGGGAGCTAGCGCGCCGTTACGTGGCGTGGGGCAGGCAGCTAAGCCTTAACGACTCCTCGCTGGATGTCGTGGGGATTAGAGTGGCCAGGGTGAACGCCTCGCTCCTCTGGGCAGCGTATCACGGCGTCGCCCCACCTGAAGTCCCATCCTCGATCAGTGAAGCGGTGACGCTAGTGCCCTCCTGGAAGGTCGTGTTCATGGGAGGGCTACAGCCAGCCCAGTCTACGACTACTGTGGCAGCGCTGGTTGCTGAGGCTTTAGGCGCTGAGAGACTTGTGATAGCTACTGACGTGGATGGGGTATACGATAGCGATCCTAAGCTAAACCCTAGAGCCAGGAAGCTTGACACTGTAACCGTGGCAAAGCTAGAGGAGATGTTCAGAGGTGGAGTGAGGGCTGGTGGGTACAGGCTATTCGACCCCCTGACGCTCGCGATCATAAAGAGGAGCTGTATAGCGACTCAGGTCGTGTGCGGACGTCCCCCCTCTAATGTGAGGAGGGCTTTAGCTGGCGAGAGGATAGGCACTCTAGTGGTAGCCTGAGAAAAAGCTTATGAAAGATCGGGCTGCCAATCTAACTTGGCGGCCGTAGCCTAGCCCGGTATGGCGCCGGCCCCCCGCGCCGGAGGACCCGGGTTCGAATCCCGGCGGCCGCACCATCAATCTCCTCTTTCCTGCGGCTGTGATGGCCCGGCGGCCGCACCGTTTAAGAGCCCCCAGCTCATCCGGCATGGTAGGGTGTGAGTATGGGAGGAGGATTTAGACACTTGCCTCATACGGCGGATGTCTTAATAGAGGCTTGGGGGGATACCCTGGAGGAAGCCTTCGAGTACGCGGCGCTGGGAGTATTTGAGGTGATGACGGACACATCACGTGTGGAGGCGAGAGAGGAGAGGAGGATAAAGGCTGAAGGTCATGACCTGGAAGCGCTCCTTTACGACTGGATAGAGCAGCTACTCTACTACTTCGATGCTGAGCAGCTGTTATTCTCGAAATTCAGGGTTGAGCGTATAACCCCTATGGCCTCCGGTAGCTACACGCTGGTAGCGAGTGCCTGGGGAGAGCCTTACGATCCCTCTAGGCACGAGTCCAGGACATTAGTAAAGGCGATGACCTATCACATGATGGAGATAAGGCGTGTGGACAATAAGGTAAGGCTCAGGTTTGTGGTAGACATCTGAGTTAGGGGATGATCCTCAGCTCCTCCATCAGGAGGTGTGGCACTGCGCGCCTCCCCCGCCTCTCTAAGGTCACCAGGTTGTGGTGAGCTAGGAACTTGAGGTCTGCGTAAACATTGGGCGGAGACCTGTTGAGCGCCCTCGCGATCTCGCTCACGCACAGCCCCTCACTGCTCTTGAGCAAATCTATAAGCTTGCTCATCTTTGGGGACAGCAGCCTCCTAGCTAAGCTAAGGGGTACTTCCTCCTCAACAACGTACGAGTACTCACCCTCCTCCTCGTAGGCCATGTAGGCTACTAAGAGATCAGGCAGGATCTCCTCATCCTTGAGAGTCTCGGCTAAGCCTATCCTCTCGAGTAGCTCCTCGGGAGTCACCTTCCTCCTGAGCACAGCTCTCAATTTATATCACCCTTTTTATATTACCTTATGAAACGTGATTCTCATATGATCTAAGATATGGCAAATCTATAAAATTTCTTATTTAGCCTCCCTCCATTTAGAGACCGGTGCTAGGACATGGTGTCCCTGAAGAAGATTAGTGATGTAATATGGGAGATACCCCAGAGCTACAGGAGGGGCATGAGAGTCCCCGCCAGGATATTCGCTGACGAATATCTCCTACAGAAGATGAAGTCCGACAGGACGCTGGAGCAGGCGGCTAACGTCGCGATGCTCCCCGGCATTTACAAGTACTCAATCGTGTTGCCAGACGGCCACCAAGGCTATGGATTCCCCATAGGTGGTGTGGCAGCCTTCGACGCCGAGGAGGGGGTGCTGAGCCCCGGCGGGGTGGGCTACGACATAAACTGTGGAGTGAGGATACTCAGGACTAACCTGAGGGTGGAGGACGTAAGGCCTCACTTGAGGGAGCTTGCTGAGATGCTGTTCAGGTACGTGCCAGCAGGCCTGGGCTCTAGGGGTAGGATAAGCGTCACTAGGAGCGAGCTGGACAGGGTGCTAGCCGAGGGCGTCGAGTGGGCCGTGGAGAGAGGGTATGGGTGGAGTGAAGATCCAGACTACATAGAGGAGAGGGGCTCGATGGAGGGTGCTGATCCCTCGAAGGTTTCGGACAGGGCTAAGGACAGGGGCAGGGGGCAGCTAGGCTCCCTCGGTAGCGGGAACCACTTCCTAGAAATTCAGGTGGTTGACAAGATCTATGACCCGCGGCTTGCTAAGGAGCTAGGGATCACCGAAGTCGGGCAGGTTACCGTGATGATCCACACGGGTTCTAGGGGCCTAGGGCACCAGGTGTGCAGCGATTACCTAAGGATAATGGAGAGGGCGGCTAGGAGGTATAACATGCCCCTGCCGGACAGGGAGCTCGTCTCCGTGCCAGCCGGGAGTAGGGAGGCCGAGGACTACTTTGCAGCTATGAAGGCCGCAGCTAACTTCGCCTGGACTAACAGGCAGCTAATAACTCACTGGGTCAGGGAAGTATTCTCGAGGGTCTTCAAGAGATCTGCTGACGACTTGGGCATGCATATAATATACGATGTGGCTCACAACATAGCCAAGCTCGAGGAGCACATCGTTGATGGGGGCAGGAGGAGGGTATATGTTCACAGGAAGGGTGCTACGCGGGCCTTCCCGCCAGGCCACCCCCTAATACCGAAGAAGTACCAGGCGATAGGGCAGCCAGTGCTCATCCCAGGCTCAATGGGCACTGCCTCGTACATACTCGTAGGGACTCAGAAGGCCATGGAGATAACTTTTGGCTCAGCGCCTCACGGTGCTGGGAGGTTCATGAGCAGGCAGGCGGCTAAGAGGGAATACAGGGGGAGCGAGGTCAAAAGCATGCTTGAGCGCCGCGGCATAATAGTACGCGCGGCGAGCATGGCAGTAGTGGCTGAGGAGGCACCCGGCGCCTACAAGGACGTGGACCGCGTAGCTGAGGTAGCCGACAGGGTTGGGATGGCTAAGAGGGTTGTGCGCCTCGTGCCGATATCGGTGGTGAAGGGCTAGCGCGCCGCGTAGGCTATTCTCTCTATCTCCTCCTTCTTTCTTAGGGCGTAACTTGAGGGATCTCCGTAGGCGGCCGCTATTATCTCGTCCGCGAGGCACTCCTCTATAGGCTTAGGGTTGTTAAACGCTGCCAGCCTAGCTCCTTCACTAATGAACCTGAGTGCTAAGTCCACCCTCCTCTGTGGAGATACGTCTACCGAGATGTGGTAAAGGATGCCGCCGTACACTACGCGCGTAGTCTCCTCCCTCGGCGATGCGTTCTCAATAGCCCACACGAGTACCTGTACAGGGTTCTGCCCAGTCTTCAGCTCTACTAACTCTAATGCGCGCTTAACTATGCTCGTAGCCAGGAACTTCTTACCGGCATTCCTTCCAGGCCTCATCATCTGGTTAATGAGTCGCTCAACAATCGGGACCTTAGCCTTAAGGAATCTCCTCTTCTCATGCCTACCCTCGGTGTGGGGCACGAGCACCGGCTTCAAACATATGTATGGCTCTAAGCTCCTATCCCTAACCTTCACCTCACTTATATCCCACTTGCCGAAGAGTAGCACCTTCTTGCCGTCAAGCGTCTTGAGCTCTGCTTCAGACATATCAGGGGGGACGACCACATACAGTATATAAATCTTACAGCAGTGACCCCCCAGAAAGCCTTAAAATTCCCGGCTCCTGAGATTTCAGGGGCCCGTGGTCTAGCGGCTAGGACGCCCGCCTCACGGGCCGTGAGGCTGGGATCGCGGGAGGTCCCGGGTTCAAATCCCGGCGGGCCCACCATCTTCTGGCGGATTCAAGAAGTGATCAGCCGTGTCACCATTCTTCACAGCTCGTACTCGCTCTCCCTCATCATCTAGCGGTGGAGGTGGCAAGATATAAAAAGGCTTACTGATACATGGTCACGGATGAAGAGCCTGACCTGCACTGAGGAGTGAGGAGATGCACCTCCACTGACTCCCTCCCCTCATGTTAAGTCATCGATCGTGGCTATCACTAAGCCCTCTGGCAGTCTCACCACGTCGCCGAGTCTAGCTCCTATCAGGGCCTTGAGCCCCCTCGTCTGAGCTACGTCGACTATCCGCTGTGTTACTACGCCGTCGAAGAGCACGTAAGCTACAGCCTCGGCCTCTGACAGCGTCTTGACGAGGTCCCTCACAGCGACTCTCTTCAGAGGCTTCCACTCCTCATCGTAGAGAATAGCTTCTAGGGTTCCTCTGAGCTCCTTAGCCTCCTCGATAACGTGCTCCGGCAGCTTAATGACTGGAGGCTTCACCTTCTCGGGCGGCTTCTCCTCCTCACGCACAGCCCTCTTCTCCCGCTCTAGCGCCTCTAGGAATTCCCGCGCGCTAACCTTGTTCTTGAGCGCCTTAGCTATCTCCTTCCCTGTCAACTCTTCAACCTCCCTGCCTGGAGGCGCCCTAGCCACGTAATCTATCTTGACGACGTTGAGGACATTGCGGGCTATTAGCTCTCCCCCTCTATCACCATCGATAAACAACACGGTCTTCTTACGCTTAGCGAGTTCGACTATCGTGCGGGGTATAGTGGCCCCCTCTAGAGCGATCACATTCCTATACCCGTGTTTCAGGAGGTTTATTACATCAGCTCTCCCCTCCACTATAATCACTGTGTCGGCTGTATCGACTTCTGGACCTGCTGGCAACTTGTCAGGTCCATAATGGATGAGTTCAGAGACTTTAAGTGCCTCCATCACCTCCTCAACTAGCTCCCTAGCTTCTGGCATCTCCTCCTCGAGCTTGCGTAGTAGTTCCTTCGCCCTCTCTACGATCCTCCGCCTCTTCTCCGCCCTCACGTCTTCTATGCGGGTCACCTCCACCCTCGCTGGATATGGCCCGACCCTATCGACCATCTCTAGCGCAGCTGCGATGAGCGCCGTCTCAACCTTACCGAGATTTGAGGGCACCCTAATGTGGCCTCTGACCTTACTCCCGCTCCTGCCCACACTGACCTCAATCCTGCCTATCCTACCGCTGTTCTGGAGCTCCCTAAGATCGAGGTCAGAGCCTAATAGGCCCTCTGTCTGGCCGAATATAGCCCCTATTATGTCTGGCTTGTCTACTATGCCATCTATCTCTATCCTGGCGTGTATCACGTACTTCGCGTTAACCGGTAATCCTCCCACTTCCGATACCCCCAGCTTTAAGCCATGGAACCCCTCCTAAATCCTTCTTTTAAGTCTCTCTGTAAAGAATCCGATTACAGAGAGCGCGGGGGCACTGTAGCCGCCCGTTAACACACACCTTCATCGCTTGGCGGTACAACGCCCTAAGCTCGGTGTGCTCTCTGGCGGGCGGCTAGCCGTGCCCCCTCTAGGGGGTGGGGGAGGGATTATTTAAAAACTTTCCGTTCTATCCCCCCTCCCCCCATCCACCCTATAACGGGTATCTAGTCTTCTTCATACACAGCTACCGATGAGCTTGGAGAGGTGTAGTGAGTGTGGAGGTAGGCTAGTGGTTAGCCCCGAGGGCTTCCTGGTGTGCTCCAGCTGCGGGCTAGTAGCCCAGGAGCTGATCTTCGACTGGAGTATGCCTCCAGATGGGGACGTCAAGGGAAGAATCTATCTGGGCGGCTGGGAGGAGGGCTCGATCATCGCCAATCCTCCTCTCGGGGGCTCTAGGGTGTGCGAGAGGCTAGTAAAGCTTAACATAATAGTGAAGTACGGAGGCGGGAGGTCTGCGGATAGGGAAGTGTTCAGGGAGCTTACTGCCGTATGCAAAGCGCTTGGGCTACCTCGGGAAGTGTGGGAACACGCCTTCATAATCTACAGGAAGTTGGTGAGAACCTTAAGGGATGTAGTGGCTAGGAGGAGGGTGACTCATTTCAAGGTGGCTGCGGCGGCGCTGGCTCTATCCTCGAGGAGTGAGGGCCGCCCCATCCCGCCCCTCAAGATTGCGAGGGCCTTCAGAGCAAGGGGCCACCTAGTTAGCCCCTCCGACATAATGGAGATCGTGCACCTCGCTAGGCAGAGGGGAGGGGTGCCGCGCTACACCATACGTGACATGTTAAGGCTATGTGCAGCTGTCCTAGCTAGGCTAGGCGTGAGAGTCGATGAGGCCGTGGTCAGAGATGCAGAGGAAGTGTTGCGTGCAGTGCCGCGTCACTACGTTAGTGGAAGGGATCCGCACCTACTAGCTTTAGCAGCGCTGTACTTAGTACTTAAGCGCCGGGGCGTAAGCATTAGTTACTATAGGCTGGCTAGGATTGCCAGGAGGGCTGCCAGCAGCGTGAGGGCGAATGTCATGCTCCTAGAGGAGCTATTACACATGCGGGAGGCTGCCGTCGCCCTAAGCTAGTATAGTCTACGAGGCGCAGGGCTGCTCAAGTGGTGCGGCCGCCGGGATTCGAACCCGGGTCCTCCGGCGCGGAGGGCCGGCGCCCTAGTCCATGCTAGGCGACGGCCGCCGTGGTAATTGTTTGAGGGACTCTGATAAAGTTAGCCACTAGCTGGTAAGCTCAGCTCTAGTTTTATAAGGAGGAGGGGCATAGAAGCCTCCGAGGGACCCCTCAGATGCGCGTCTATAGGCCACTAACGGGATTAGCTGCGTTTAAGGTCGGGAAGGATCGCGCAGTGGTTGCGATAGACCTCTTAGTCTCGGGAGCTAGGATGGAGGCTAGGGCTAGCGTCCGTAAGTACTCTAGACATCACAGGATAGTCGATGCTACGCTGAAGAGTTTAGGCCTAGAACTTAAGGGAATGCCAAGTGAGGAGGTAACGCTCAAATACAGGAAGAGGCTAATCCTCTGTACTTTATACTACGGGGATGGGGGAAGGATAGAGTACGCGGTCATGGCCTCCTTCTCACCTGGCACGCTCAGTAGGCTTGCCAAGAAGCTAGAGGAGGCGGGCTGGAAGCGCCTTCTACTGCTAGAGTTCAAGCCTGTGAAGGCCCTCCAGTCAAGCGACTAGAAGCGTGCAGCAACCACGCCATAATCCTTGATCACCGTGATTATCGAGAAGCCAGCCTCCCTCAGCCGTCTCACGACACCTGCCTGAAAGCTCACTCCTCTATGCTTACCGGGCCCGCCCGTATAGTGGAAGAGCGTAGCTCCCCTCTTCATAACCCTGTGGAGCTTCCTGTAGAACTCGCTACTGTAAAGCTCGCCAGCTAAGCTGAAGCGTGGAGGATCGTGGATCACAGCGTCAAACGTAGCTTCCGGTAGCTCATCCAGGACTTCCACCGCATCGCCCAGCAGGATGGTTATGTCGGGGCTTGTCAGCGGCCAGGACCAGGGGTTGTACTCAGCGATCTCAAGCACTGACGCGTCTTTCTCAATGCTTAATACAAGGGCGCCTCTCTTAGCTGAGTGAATCGCGGTGTACCCCAGGCCGGTGCATACGTCGAGTACGCGCATACCTCCCTTAACCCTAGCTAACCTGACCTTTCTCTCAGCATCCCTCCAGGGGTTTGTCCCCACGATGTTGTGCATGTGTATCCCAGAGATCTCCAGGGTGGGCGCTACTGCCTCACCTAGGAATCTCAGCTTGTAGAATCTCCCCTGGCAGTGGAATGCTACCTTAAGTACGCGCCCATCCTCGTGAAGGAAGTATACATAGTCCTCATCGCCCTCCGCCACCTCCAAGAGAGCAGTGCGGGGGACTTCGAGGTTCCCTATGCGGATGTTGAGGTCGTCCGGCTTAACCCTTACTCTGCTCCTGCCGATGTTTACAGTAGCTTCGCCACCCCCATGCTTGAGCAGGGATAGTATGCGGCGAGCCTCAGGTACTCCGAGAGCTAAGCCACGCTGGGGACAAAATACCACGTAACTCCAAGCCCCAGTCATCTATGAGGATAGCGTCTTTGCGAGCTCCTCAACTATCTCTCTGGCCTTCGAGATCTTCTCCTCCAGCTTCCTCCTCTCCTCCTCTTCTCTCCTAAGCTTTGTCTCAAGCTCTTCGATTCTCTTCTTAAGCTCCTCAATGCGTGCCCCTAGGCCCAGCGGGAGCTCTATCTTGACGCCTTCTCTCACGAAGCGCCTATACGTCTCCTCGACGAGTTTTGCGGCTTCTGTCTTGCCCGAGAGATGCCTCCTAATAGTGGCCTCACTCCTACCCAAATCGTCGGCTATCTGGCCGGCTGTCATCCCAGCTCTGGCTCTCGCTAGAGCTCCTGCAGCCACAGCAAGGCTATCTATCCACGTGAGCCGCTCTGTGCTCTCCCTGATTTTCTCGAGGACATCTTCTCTGAGGAGGGTGGCTATCATTAGTGCCGTCTCCAGCTTGTGGATGTCACTCTTTGAGATGGGCTTAAGGGGGATCTCCTCGCTCATCCCTCCTCGTACACTCTCCCTCTCCAGAACTTAAGTACTTTATTCGGGTATACCACGATGCCTCTATCAGTTATGTCAAAGGGGTGACGCCGCATGCTGTGGCTCGTCCCCCTCATCTTCCAGACTATGAGGCTCCTTCTAAGCTCGCCCTCAATCTCGTCTAGGTCCAGTCTTATTATCCCGTCAGCAGCGTGCTCCACTCCTGGCCCTCCAAACCCGCGCTCTCCAACGCTCACCTGTGATACAAGTATTGAGGTGCAGCCAAGCCCGGATAACACACGCTTAAGCGTCATCACGACGGACCTGGCAACTGCTGGCCTAGTTATGTAGAGCGTGGTCACCGAGTCTATAACCACCCTCTGGGCCCTCAGGTCCCTTATCGCCTCCTTCACGACGTCTATAAATGTGGGTACGTCATCCACGCTCTTAACGACGTACTTCTCTCTCTTAGCGTACTCGCCGATGCCTCCTGTAAACGCGTCAACTATTGTGAAGAGTCCCTCAGCCTCGTATTTCCTAACATCCCACCCGAAGTTAGCCATGTTTATCCTTATTTGCACAGGATGCTCCTCTAGGGCTACTAGCACTCCTGGCTCCCCCCTCTTAAGGCCATGGTATAGGAACTGCTGCCCGAAGATGCTCTTGCCAGTGCCAGGCCCTCCCGAGAGCAGCACTACGTTGCGCGCTGGTATGCCCCCATGCAATATCTCGTCAAGCCCCGGTATCCCTGACTCTATCCTTCTTACCACTCTACGTTCAATGGTCCTCCCGCTGTATTCCTCGGCTCCCAACCTCATCACCTAATAGCGCAGCCTAGTTGCGCCTAATATATTTGATTAAGTAAAGCTTCCTTTACGCACTCGAGGATTGCCAGAGGCCTACGGATGCTAGAACCCAAGCATGAGGCCAAAGACTTAAGGCATGGCCTGCTACGGCAAGGGGGGGCAGCTTTGAGTAGCGAGTACTTGAGGATGATCGAGGCTCTCAGAAGGAGGTACAAGACCGTGCTGTACGAGCGTGACTGGCTTGGACTGCCTATAGTTGTGCTTAAGGCGGGGGGTAGGGAGGAGCCGCCAGTGCTAGTGACAGCTGGCGCGTCGGGTGTAGAGGCTGCTGGGGTTTATGCGGCACTAGAGCTTGTAATGCAGGTTGACGTGGAGCGCACCGTATACATACTCCCATCCCGTGACCCCACAGGGCTTCACGGCGCCGCATACGTGCTTAGTGAGATGCTGGGTGAGGAGGTGCGCGTTAGAACTTTGGATGAGTTGCGGGAGCTGTTGAAGTCGCGCGGAGCTGAGGTGGTGGTTGATACCCCCACTCTCTTCCTCTCCATGCTAAAGGGGGTAGGGTTCGCCTTTAGCGAAGTCTCGAGAGAGGGGGCGTACGGGACATTGAAGAGGCTGGAGGAGGAGGTGGTTAAGAGCGGGCTTGCCGAGTCGCTGGGCGAGGCTAGGATCTTGATACCCTCACAGATGCCTGATGTGGAGGGGGTAGGGCTTTTGGATCGCCTCATGACAGTCGTGGTGTGTGACGAGGGGATACTAACGTACGAGCATGTGGAATATGGAAGATCGATCCCAGAGGTGGAGGTCCTGAGGAGGTTTGTGGAAGGACAGGAGCTGGGAATGGTGATAGATCTGCACGAAGCTGTGGGCGAGGGCTTTCATGTCCTGCTGAGCGAGGAGCCGCTAAGTGGCGAGTCCATAATAATAGATCTGGTGCTCGACCAGGTGTCCCGATACGGAATGCAACTAGCTGCGCAGAGTGCACTAAGTGAGAGTGGCCTCAAGGCGCTGGGTGATGGCGTTGGAGTGGGGAAGGGGCGTTGCGGCCTCATAGATTTCACAGTGGAGCGTGCGTATTCCTTCGCCTTCTTCACGGGCATGAACGCCCCCCTCGAGCAGCGAGTGAGGGCGCACCTTACTGCGTGCATCTCGGCGCTCAATGCTTACGCGATAGCAAGGCTTTAAAGCCGTGGAGAATACTCATGAAGGCTGTGAAGAAGTGTATGGGTGGCCTGAGGCTAGCTGATGAGGCGAGCAGCCACTGAGCCTTTCATGTGTGGAGGGCCTTAGCCGCCTGGCGGCTAAGGCCTTTTATTAGTGGTGTGTTGAGGATACTTGTGACGCGCTGGGTACTCAAGTGTGAGGTGTGTGGAGAGCGACGCATGCTAGATGTCGGCTATAATCTGTGGGAGTTTAAGGAGCTGTACCTCTACTGTAAGTCTTGTGGAAGGAATACTCCGCATAAGGTCCTGGGAGTTGAGCAGGGAGAGGCTGCATCCTCACCTAAGGCATGACTCGATGAAGTCGTCCAGCTCCATCTCTAGCGAGAGCTCGTGCTTAGCACTCTCCAACAGCTCGTTAATGCGGGCAATAACCGTCCTGATGGATCTGAGCCGCCGCGCTGCCTCATCCCTCTCCCTCGCGCTGGAGCTCCTGAGCTTGGATAGCAGACCTCTCCTCTCCTCCTCAAGGCCTGGTACCTGTGACTCGAGTTCCTCCACTAGCTCCCTCACCTCAGATAGCAGCTGTCTTCTCTTAAACTCCAGCCCACTCCTAAAGCTGAGGTACGTGTCCCTGGACATCTCACCTGCAATATAGGCCTCGTCAAGCTCGAGAATTCTCTCCCTAATCCTCTTGATCTCCGCAACCGCCTCCTCTAGCCTTCTAAGGCTTGAGGATAACCCCCCAGCCTCCACATGTAGCCTCCTGATGACCACTAGGCCTGTCGAAGTCAGCCTTAACTCCTGGGGCTTAAGGGGGAGGAGGCGGCCGTCAAGAAGTCTCACAACAAGGCGCCTAGCCCTGCCGCTCCTCCGCTCCACGTACACTCTTTTCAAGTAGCCCACATAGTTTCCATTCACGTCAAATACCTTAACGCCGAGCAGCTGCCTATACGCGTCCTTGCCGACTAGGTCTGTAAGGGGCTTCCCTCCCAGCTCCACGCATTAAGAGGCTGCTATCCCCCTCAAGTCTTAGATGGGTGAGCGGGGGTAGTATGACGCGAGGATTACTAATGGATGATGTTGATCTAACGCTCTCCCAGGAGTGGTGTGGGCAGCTAAGGTTTATGTCTAGGCGCGATAGGCTGGCATGGAGCGTGAGCGAGAGGGGTGTGTGAGAGCAATGGACGGCGGCGGAGTGTTAGGCCTGTTGACGTTCATGGCTATCCTAGCGTTCTTCACCTACCTGTCCAGGGAGCTTGAGATTAGGCGAGTTGCGAGCGAGATAGAGTTGTACCTTATGCTGTTTAAGGTAGCCAGGGATCGTGCCCTCTCATCCACTGTGAGGAAATTCGGGGAGCTATCAGCCAGGGAGGGGGGCCGCGTAGACCTTGGCAAGATCGAGAGGAGAGTTAGGGCTCTCATCGAAACTGTGATTATAACTCCGGAGGCGCTAGATCCCTTCGGCATTGCGAGGAAGATGAGGTTTTTCCTGAGGACTGCCGACGCGATCCTCAAGGGCGAGGTTGAGCGCATAATCCCCCGAGCTGAGAGATGCGAAGTTGAGACTCTAGCGAGCATGGTCGAGGCGTCGAGAGCGCTGAATTACGTGTATAAAGTTGTGAATCACTCGTATACGCTAGCTAAGAAGTTCAAGAGTTACTGGCTGCTGCTCCAGCTCGATGCCCTCCTCCCCTTCATAGCCCAGGAGG
>QMRZ01000010.1 GCA_003649495.1 Thermoprotei archaeon
ATGTCGGCATTGCCCTCCCACACTACCTCCACCCTCCACTCCCCCTCCTCCCTTACCTCAATCGCGTCATTGAACGTCCCGTCAGCGCTGAGGGGGACTACGTGAGCCACCTCCTCTCCCCCCGGCTTGACGTATATGATCTTAACCGATGCCCCAGTAAACTTGTAATCGAGGGGCAGGGGGGCCTCGTGGACGACCCTTACTGTACCGCTCACCACGACCTCACTCCCGTACTCGACCTCCCCCGCGGGCACGGTCACGTTCACGCTGCTACGCGCTCTCTCCCCCCTGGCTAGGGCGTTCTGCGCATCCGCCATCAGCTTCTTGACGTACCAGTGGTAGGGGAATAGCTCCAGGACTCTCTTAAACTCCCTGATTGCCGAGTCGTAGCACTTGGCGTAGTACAGCGCGAGCGCCCTCAGGTATAGCTCGTCTACGGGCCCACCCTTATTCTCCACGCCATTCTCCCTAAGGAAGTCCCTGACCAGGTTGCTCGGCACTAGGAAGTTGAAGCCAGCTACCTTTATCATCTCGTTGGGGTCTACGCTGCCCATGTTGACCACCCCTATGACCTCGCCCTCGCTGTTCAGCGCTGGCCCCCCACTGTTGCCGTGCGTCACTGCCGCATCCGTCTGCAGAGCCGGAGTATCCGAGATCGTCCTTCTAAAGGCGCTTATTATCCCCCTGGTTAAGCTCGGCACCAGCATAGTCTCGGGGCTCAGCATCTCGTGGAACACCACGACGCCTGGGTAGCCTATAGCGTAGATCTCATCGCCTACCTTAACCTCGCTTGAGTCGCCGAGGAGGAGCGTCGGCGTGTTCTCGAGGTCGATCTTCAGCAGCGCGATGTCCTTCTCAATGAAGGGGCTCTTAGCCACTATCCTGGCCTTTATGCCCTTGGCCTCGATGTCAGCGCCCTTAACCTCCCCGAGTATTACCCACACGTTGAGGGTGACGCTCTTGACCTCGCCGTGCCGCATCACGTAGTCATATATCATCTGCACGTCCTCCTCGCTCAGGGCGTAGCCCTGCTCCTGGAAGTACTCGACTAGGGCCTCGAAGGCGTTGTAGAGGAGGTAGTAGCGCACGACGCTGTCCTGGAGGGGGTCGTTGTTATCCACCGCGAACACCACGTGGCCATTAGTGACGATGTAGCCATTGGGGTTCACGAAGAAGCCGCTGCCGATCACAGCTATCGAGGCTTGTATCTCGTAATCCGGGGTGTCCACCAATCCATCTACCCTGCAGTAGATTAGGACCGTAGCAGGGTAGGCCAAGTCGGAGATCAGCCTGGCCTTGGAGACCTCCGGGCTGCCGAGAGCTGGCGTGTGGATGACGACTAGCGCCGCGACTATGGCCGTAATCCAGGCTGGGCTCCTGCGCATGCCCGATCCCTACTCCACGTACTTCTGGCAGTTGTAGCAGTACCAGCGCTGGTACTGTGGTATCCACGTGGCGGGCTGGCCGCAGTAGGGGCATATCTTGCCCTTCTTCTCCTCACTCTTGCCTTTCCTCCACTGTATGAAGGGGATCCTCAGTCCTCCCCTCTCCTCAGCTGTGCCTGCTTGGACTGGCGTGCTTACGGGGGCGGTTGAGGGGGCCGGCATCGACGGCTGTGCCGCTGGCTTGGGAACCTCCACAGCCTCCTTAAGTATTATGATGTCCTTAGCAGCCCCCACATTGCTCCACTCTACAGTCAAGTCGCTGCCAGCTGCCGTCTTGACAACCAGGGATATCTGGCTAGTGCCGAGGGCCAGGCCTATGTCAACCACCTCCCCCACGTAGCCCCCATCGGGGTTGTAGACTTTCTTCCCTATCAGCTGGCTCCTCGATATTACCACTCGACCACCTCGTCGGGGAGGAGCCGCTCCCCCGCGATTTTAAGACCTGGGTTTTACCGGCGCGGTTTAATCAGGTGTGCGCTGGAGAGCCTCAGTGCCTGCTCAGGCCCTCACCTCCTCGGGTTGCCCAAGCCTCCTCACAGGCCACGAGGAGTTACAGCCCGAGGGATATCTGCCTTTCTACTCATGGCTACCCGCACATGACACCCTAGCTCTCCCCGCTACCTCAGCGGCCCGCGCGTGTCTCCTCCATCGACCCCACGGATTGGCTGTCCTCGGGCCTCAGCCCCGACGGCCTACGCACTCGTGGACGTGCGGCCTCCGCGACGAGCAGGTCAGCAGTCCTCGCCGTCCTACCATGCTCATCTACGCCACGTCTCTGCCGGGGCCTCCACCGTCCAAGGAATCTCGCACGGAGCTGTGGCGGGTGGCTGCAGAGCTACTCTAGGCGGATTGGCTATGCTTTAAGGCAACGACGCTCACATCCGCTCGAGGCACGGGGGAGGCGCCATGGGGACTGTCTACGTAATCTTCCAGCTGGATACTGAGGACTTCGTAACCCCCGAGGCTGACGACGTGCTGCTGGATCTAGCAGAGATTTTCGAGAAATATGGGATTAGGGCATCCTTCGCCGTGGTGGGGGAGAAGGCTAGAGCCTTGAGGAGGCGGGGTAGGTGGGACGTCATTAGGGCTCTCAGGGCTCATGACATAGCGTATCAGTCGAACTACCACTCCCTCCACCCAACAATAGCTGAGCAGCTCAGGGATAGCGGCTGGGAAGATGGCGTGAAGCTGGTCATTGAGAGGGAGGGGCCTGGGCTGAGGGACCTCGAGGAGATCTTCGGGCAGCGCCCCTCCGCCTACATACAGCCGGGCGGCGACTGGGCGCCTCAGGTGCCCTACGCCATGAGGGAGCTGGGCATCCAGGTGTACGCTGACGGCATCTTCGAGCCCCAGCCCCACTGGTTCTGCGGCGTGCTTGCCATCAGGTACGCCCTCCACTTCGACGAGAGGAGAGCCTCGGAGCCCAGCTACTTGAGCGAGGTAAAGACGCGTTTCGAGGAGCTGTACCGCTCGCTGAGGGAGGAGGGGGGAGTGATAGTCGTAGTGCTGCACCCATGCATGTTGCGCACTGAGGAGTTCTGGGATGCCGTAAACTTCGCGAGGGGGGCTATGCCAGCTCAGCCGAGGCCAGCTCCCCTGTGTAGGGAGGAGGTGTATAGGGCTCGATTAAAGACCTTTGAGAAGTTTGTTGCTTTCGTGGCTGAACATGAGGAAGTCAAGGTCATAACCTATAGGGAGCTACCCGATATGTATCGCGATCCGGTGGTTGAGCTGAGCCAAGACGATTTAAGAGTACTGGCTAGGAGATTACTAGAGCGCCCCTCCTTCCACGTCATCGGCGACAAGCCCGTGTCGCTAGCCGATGCATTCTACGCGCTCAGTCTCTCCCTCAAAGCCTACCGAGATAGAGGCGTTTTGCCCCAGAGGATCGTGCCACCTCTAGTGTTAGGCCCCCTAGAAGAGCCTATGGAGTTGGAGAAGGGCTTCCAGGTGAGGGTTAGAGATGTAGTAGACGCCGCAGCGCGCGCTCACAGCGAGCTGATTAACATACGGGCGGTCCCGAGCAGCATCAGGGTGGGGAGCGGAGAAGTGGGGCCTCTCTCATTCCTCTTGGCGATGGCACGCGCTTACTTAATACTGGTTAAGGGCGGTGAAGGCTACGTTGAAGTGCCAGCTCTGAGCGAGCTGCTGGACTTTAGGGAGTACAACTTTAAGTCCCGGGTAGCTAGCCAGTGGAGCTGGGTGATATTCCCAGAGGGTTTCCGCTCATACAGAATATTGAGGCTGACCCTCCTTCAGCTCTGGACGTTAAAGCCAGCCATTGCGAGGAGTCTAAACACGTAATTGATGCCCAGCTCAGAAGAGCAGCCCTCATCGCGTGAGATTGCCTAAAATAACCTTGATAAGTTTAGATAGCTGCTAAGCGAGTGAGATGGCGGTGATCCTCCTCGCCAGAGATCCCCTTGGATGAAATGCTCCTAGAGAACATCTGCGCTCACTTAGCTCGCCCATGAGCTCGCCCTAGTCAACGTGGGTGGAGGTAGGGTTAAAGCGAGGCTATACATCGCGGCTGGCCTCCTGAAGGTAAAGCACCCTTTCACCCTCCAGGGAATTGTAATAGCGATCCTGGGCCTAGTATTACTGACACTGGCCTTTGAGTTCAGAACTGCTGAAATAAGCTCTTAGCGGTGAGGGGAATGCTGGTGGCATGCCTTGACGGGAGAGCTGGTGATTGCCTGCTGCCTAGCTCGCGGCGGTGGCTAGCGTATTACAGCGAATATTCCAGGCACTTATGCTAGTAGACCCTCGTACTCAAGGAATCTCCTCAGACTTTTCAGGGCACCAGCTATCATCCTCCCGGCTGGCGTATTTATGATCTCTCGTAGCTGCTTTTTAAATTCGTACTCGGCTTCAGCCACCTCGAGTATTATCCGGAGGTACGTCCTTAACAGCTCCTCCCTAGTGAGGGGCTTAGACAAGTTCTCCGGTATAGTTTCAGTACCGGTCCTCGTAGAGCAGGTCTCACAGGGCTCCGAGCGACGGGGGGAAGTCTTGAGGACCTCGGCGTATAGGCGGTAGATAATCCTTCCCCTTTTCATCACCCTCTTGTACCACAGCTCCAGCTCCTTCTCCGTCCCGTCCTCGTCTAGCAGGCGGCGTAGCTCTCTAAGCTCCTCCTCCGCGAAGACGAAGTAGGGGTAACGTCGCCTTAGCTCTATTAAGGCAGCCTCAGCCAGGCTTTCGCGCGGGCGCCGCAAGCTTCCCAGGAGCCCGAAGAGCACGGCCACTGGCCCGGCTTTTAACGCCAGCTGAACTGCTTCCCATAATGTCACTAGGAGGAGAGGAGTCAATATAATCGCTGCCAACACTGCGTAGAGCCGAAGGCCGCTAAAGTGAATCCAGGCTGCAGTAATCAGCCACGCCACAGGCCACGCCACTCTAGCTCTATAGTAGCATTTACCCAGCCACGCTAAGATGCGCCAACGCGGCAACCCCATCCCCTTAAGCGACAGACCCCGCCAGGGGACCAGGAGTTAGCGTTGAATAAATAACTGTCCTGCCGAACGCTAAGACACGGCGGCTTTCCAGCTCAAGCCTCAGCTTGACGGCTGGCTACCCTCCTCCTCGCTTACTCAACCCTCCCGACTCCTAGAGGAACTTGCCGCTGATGCCCTGGATCTCAGCTACAGTGCCTCGTCCACTGCACCCAGCAATCGTAGCTGCAAGCGTGGCCCGTCGAAGTGAGGTACATATCACAATGCAGTGAGAGGCTGCTAGTAGCTAGTTAGGGGCAGCTTTATGACACGTCTCTCTCGGGCCGACTTTACAGCCGCCAGCGTTACCTCCAACGTCTTTACCCCCTCGACATACGGCACCTCAGTATCACGTCCCCTCTTAACGCACTCGATGAAGTGCCTGTCCTCCTCCATGTAGGGATCCACTGAGGCCTCCAGCGTCTCCACCTTATCGCCCCTAATTATGGTGCAGCGCCTCCCCCTGCAGACGAGCTGGATGTGCCTGGCAATTAGCCTGAAGCCAGCATCACACCCTGCCGGCTGGGCGGCGCACGTGCTCGTCACTACGCCTATGGCGCCCGACTTGAAGCGCATGCACACTATTGAGGCAGACTCTATGTTGAAGCGGGGTAGATCCTCTAGGAGCTTCTCCTCGAAGGCGGCGTACACCTCCCTCACATCGCTCCCCACCACCCACCTAGCCAGGTCGACCTGGTGAGTGCTCTGCTCCACGAGCTGCCCACCGCTCAGTTCCCTCCTCCTCCACCAGTGCTCAGGCCCGCCGACTACAATGCCGTAGCGCCATGCCTCGAAGAGGCCTATCCTACCCCCCTCAGCCTGCACCAGCTCCCTAGCTCTCCTCAGCGAGTCCACGAACCTGAGCACGTACCCCACCTGAGTTATGACCCCCGCCTTTCTCACCGCCTTGAGGACCTCCAGGGCCTTCTCCAGCGTGAGGGCAACTGGCTTCTCGACGAAGAAGTGTACCCCCCGCTCGGCGCAGAGGAGCTCCTGATCCGTGTGGGCGTAGGGGGGGATACAGATGTAGCAGGCGTCCAGCTCCTCCCTCCCCAGCATCTCGCGGTGATCCCGGTACGCGGCCCCACCATACCTACGCGCAAACTCCTCCGCCCTGCTAAACTTCACATCGCAGAAGGCCGCGAGCCTAACCCCCTCGATCCTAGCTAGCCTCTCCGCATGAGCCTTTGCAATGCCTCCGCACCCTATGAACCCCACTCTAACCTCCAACTCAGGCCACCTGGCCGATGCGGATCTCCGCTGGCCGGTATTTGACGCTAGCGGTGCCGGGCGCGGTAACCTGTTTTAGCCACTGGCCACGCCCTGTTGTGGGGCCATGATAATCGACTGCCACACGCACATGGGCAGGGGGGAGATACTGGAGTACTGGTGGGCTGTCGACTTGCCAGCCGAGCTGGTTATAAAGCTGGAGGATAAGGCGGGAGTCGACAAGGCAGTTATATTCCCAGTGCACTACCCCCCCGAGCTATACGACAGGGCTAACGTGGAGGTGGCTGAGGCCGCTAAGAAGTACCCTGATAGGCTCATACCATTCGCCAAGGTCGCGGCATCGCACCCCAGGGCCGTGGAGTACCTGAGGAGGGCTGTGGAGGAGCTGGGCGCTAGGGGCCTTAAGCTCCACTCCCACGAGGGATTCCCGACTAGGCCCCTGATGGACGTGCTGCAGGAGCACGACTTACCCCTCCTGATCCACACTAGCGAGAGGGGGCCTTTAGAGCTAGTCCCCCTAATTAGGGCTTACCCCGACGTGAAAATAATAATAGCTCACCTTGGCAGCCCCACTAACTACTACCACCAGCTTCAGGCTATATACCTGGCTGAGAGGTACGATAACGTCTACCTCGACACCTCAGTCGGCTCCGACATATTCGAGAACTTGAAGCTCGCCGTGGAGCGCGCCGGGCCCGAGAAGGTGCTCTTCGGCTCTGACGCCCCCGTCTACCACCCAGCAGTCGAGAGGAAGAAGATAGAGCTGCTGGAGCTGAGCAGGAGGGATGAGGAACTAATACTGGGCGAGAACGCCCGCAGGATACTAGGCCTGAGGTGATGCCAGGGCGCCGGCCTCGCCCCTAGCTAGCCCACATGCTGAGTGCGCGATCTCTACACCTCGAGCGGCGCGGGGATTAAGTGTAGTACAGGCCGTAGGGCACTAGGGGGATGGGGAACACGCTCCTAAAAGCCTCCGGGGCCTTAGGCACCCCCGCCATGAACCTCCTGAACGGCTCGGGCACTCGTTCAGGTACTCCGAAGACTAGCCACGCCAGCTCCTTAGGCCCCCTAAGCGTTATCTCGTAATGCCCCACAGCCACCCTGTACACGTCATCCTCGACGCTCACGCTCACCTCCTCGTCGGTTCTCTCCCTGAAGTAGGGCTGGAGCCTCTCGAATGCGTCCTCCACGTTCAATAGCCTCACAGTGTCAGCCAGCGGTGTGGTGTAGTGCGGGAGCTTCAGGCCGTGCCTCCTCAGGGCTGAGATCATGCCCACGTCCCACGCCGGGACCTTCAGCCTCAGCGCCTCGAGGCCTTGAGACTCGGCGACTGCCTTTAAGCCTCTAACTACAGCCTCCCTGCATCCAGCGTACTCCACCACTCTACCCACAGCCCCGCCATCGGGGACGTGAACTATCAAGTAGCCTACCGGCTCGCCAGCCTCAAGCACGAGGACGCGGATCCTCCTCGTGGGCCTCTCGACATACCACGCGCGGCTCTCGAAGAGCTTCTCTAGATGCCTCAAGGGCCTCATGTACCTGACGCACTCCCTCTGATAGATTGTAGCGTACTCTGGCGCGCCTCCCCCCTCAACAGCCTCCACCCCCTCAGCGCTTAACGCCTCCAGGCTCTCGCGTGTCAGTTCGAGATCGTAGCCAGCGCCGGCTATCGCGCAGCCAGCGCGGTCGTAGAGCCCCCTTATGCCCGATATCATTACTATGTCCACCCCATCGCGCCTCATCTTCTCAAACGCGTCTCTCAATAACGCCGTGGCTAGACCCCTCCTCCTGTGCTCCGGGTGTGTGCACACCGACCCTATCATGCCCACCTTCAGCCTGCAGCCGTATATCAGGGCTTCACACTCGAATATCCCGACGTGCGATACCACCTCCTCCCCGCGCTTGATTATGCGCAGGTTCTCGGCATTCTCCTCGTTAAAGAGTAGGGGGAATTCCTCACCCATGGTTGGGGGCAGGCCCCTGCTAGTCCTGAACACCAGGTTGACGAGCTTGAGGACGTCGCCTAACTCGTCAGCCCTGGCTGCCCGGGGCCCCTCGTACTCCATTGCCTCACCTGGAGACTGGGGGACCAACAGTTAGATAAATGAGTGCCCCCAGGCTGGTAGCCCAGCGCTAGAACACGTGTGGCTCCTTGATCCCAGTCTCCAGCTTAACGGCTTCCATCACCTCATCCCTGGAGCCCGCTATGAACGCTACCTCGTACTCCACCGTGCTCACCTTCCGGCCCCCCACCTCGACTGCGGGCCTGAACTGCAGCTCTATCTCCCCGAACTTCCCCAGCCCGGCCTCGGGCCCCGAGTTGTAGGACTGGACAGCCCCCTTAGGCCCCTCTGGATCAGCCTTAGCCACGTCGAGGCACTCCTCCTGGCTCCGAGGAGCATCGTGTGTGCGCATGCATACCATGCCCCACGTGCCCTGCTCCAGCTCAGCCACGTACGCCACGACAGCCTCGCCCTCGGCGGGGAGGTCCTCAGGCCTCACGCCCAGCTTATAGACCCGCTCCCCGTCTATCCTCAGCGCCACGTGATCGCTTGCTAGGACGAGCCTCTCAGGAGGTATGGGATCGAAGTAGTGTATGGGCTTGGCCCCCCGCCTGACGGGCACTAGAACAGTCCCGTGTCTGCCTGGCTTCACCTGTGCTAAGGCCCACAGGTTAACCTCACCGGGGTAGTCGGCCACCATGCTATCGCGGATGAGGAGCCTGTTCTCCTCGACTAGCATCACGTCTCTCCTCACAGCAGCTGCGAACCTCCAGCCCCTCATGCGATCTAAAGCGCTTAACTTACCCTCAAGCGCGACCTCCCGCCTCCCAACTCTAATTATCTTGTAGGCCGCGGGGTCCAGCGTGGAGGGGCAACGCCACCCCTCAAACCTCTCAGGCTCCTCGTAGTAGAAGTTCCTCTCCGGGGAGATCCACAGCCTAAGCCCGCCGACATTCCAGCCTCCAGTGGCCAGCACCTCATCCAGGCGGGGGTTGACCCACAGGACGTTCGCATCATTCACGAATATCCCCAGGATCCTGCCGCCCCTCTCGAACACCACAACCCTCGCCTCACCCCGCTCGAGGACGGCCACTCTGGAGTAGCGGGAGAGCGTCGAGGCGAGCTCGTAGGCCCTCATCAGGTAGTTGTGCAGTAGCGCTTAGAAATAGCTTAGCCTCCCGAGGGCGGCTCAGGCGGGCAAGGCCTCCTCACAGCTCGGGGGACTCAGGCGGTCTTCACAGCCTTTACTGGCATTGAGGAGAGCCTTAAAATTCGTTACCCGCTCAGCTAAGGCTTTATCAAGGAGGACCGGCTCTACTTGATCGTGCACGAGGACGTGCTGCAGCGGGCTGTTGACTTAGCGCTGGAGCTGGGGGCCAGCTACGCTGAGGCCCGCTACCACCGCCTAGCGAGCAGCTCGATAACCACGCGGTACGGGGACGTGATAAGCTACGGGGAGAGGCTCTCCGAGGGGATAGGCGTGCGAGTGCTCGTGGACGGGGCGCTGGGCTTCTCCGCCACTAATTCCCTGGACTGGGAGCACGCCAGGGAGGCTGTTGAGGAGGCTGTCAAGCTGGCCAGGGCACACGCCAGGCTCATGAAGAGCCGCATCGAGTTTGCCGAGGCCAGGGTTGGGCGAGCTAAGTACGAGGCTGTAAGCCTCAAGCCGTTCGACTCTATGAGCTTGGAGGATAAGGCCAGCCTCCTCATCGACGTGTGGAAGTCCGTGGGAGAGGCGGTTAGGGAGTGTAAGGTCATGACGCTCATGTGCAGCTTCAACGAGAGCGTGGAGGAGAAGACGGTAATCAACTCGGATGGAGCCTACGTAGTGAGTAAGGTGCCCAGGCTCAGCGTGAGCTACAACTTCGTCCTCCTACATCCCCAGAGGGGGACTATACAGAGGCGCTTCTCCTACGGGGCGAGCGGGGGTCTCGAGCTACTGGATGAGTGGCGCGTGGCTGAGGAGGCATCTGAGGAGGCCGCGAAGCTGGAGAGGGTGCTGGTGGAGGGCGTGGAGCCCCCCAGGGAGCCGGTTGACGTCGTAGTTGGGAGTGAGGTGGTGGGCCTCATCGTGCATGAGAGCTGTGGACACCCAAGTGAGGCTGACCGGATACTGGGGAGGGAGGCTGCACAGGCTGGGATGAGCTTCATAAAGCCCGGGATGCTGGGGGCTAGGATAGGAAGCGAGCACGCCACCGTGATAGATGACCCGACAGTGCCCAGGAGCTACGGCTTCTACCTCTACGATGATGAGGGGGTGCCAGCCAGGCCCCGCTACCTGTACAGGGAGGGGGTGATTAACGAGCACCTCCACAATAGGTGGACTGCCAGCGTATTCAAGGTTGAGAGCAATGCGGCCGCCAGAGCCATGGACTACAATAGCGAGCCGATAATCAGGATGGCGAACACCTACCTGAAGCCGGGCGACTACAGCTTTGAGGAGCTGATAGAGGACGTGGAGCTGGGCGTCTACATCAGGAGCTACATGGAGTGGAACATTGATGACGTGAGGTGGGGGCAGCGCTACGTCGGCCTTGAAGCCTACATGATAGAGGGGGGCGAGCTAGGCAAGCCCGTGAGGAACCCCGTCCTGGAGATAACCACTAAGGGCTTCTACAGCAGGATTGACGCCGTGGGCAAGGAGCTCCGCTTCTACCCCGGCACCTGCGGCAAGGGCGAGCCAGCCCAGGGCGTGCCCGTGTGGTTTGGAGGCCCGGATGTCAGGCTCAGGCGAGTGACGCTCGGGGTGGTGGCCAGATGAGGGAGTTAGGCGTCTCCGAGGTGGCGGCTAAGCTGGTCCGCGATGCCATTAACAGGGGCTTCGATGAGGCTGCTGCCAGGGTCGTGGGGTTGCGCGCCGTCATGGTGAAGCTCGCTAACAGTGAAGTAAGCGTCGTGCAGAGGTGGAATAATCTCTCGGCGTCGCTCTACTTAGCGAAGGGGGGCAGGATCCTCACGACTACGCTCTCAGCATCAAGCATCGATAGGATTGGGGAGCTGGTTGAGAGGTGCCTCTCTGCAGCCTCACAGCTCAAGCCCAGCCCCCTCTACGCCCCCCTGCCGGAGCCTGCACCCGTCGAGCCTTTGAGCGGGCTTGTCGACAAGGCAGTGATCGATGGCATGGCTGATCCCGCGCCTCTAGCGGAGGAGCTGATAGGCGAGGCTCTGGATGAGGGGGCTGAGAAGGTCGCGGGCACCCTGGCGCTAAGTTACTATGAGAAGGGGCTAGCCACATCGAGGGGAGTTGAGCTACGTGAATCCTCCACGGGTGTAGAGGGCTACCTGAGGGCTTTTGTGGGCGAGTCCTCGGGCCAGTGGGCTGTGGGCAGCAGGAGGCTGGAGAGGGGCGCCCTGAGACTGGTGGCCAGGACGGCGGCGAGCCTGGCTTTAAAGGCCAGGGGGGAGCCGAGGGACCTGAAGCCTGGGACCTACGACCTAGTGCTCTCGCCCATGGTGGTAGGCAACCTCGTGGACTTAGTCGGGATGATGAGCAGCGCGCTAGCCGTGATGATGGGATTCTCAATATTCGCTAGAGCTAAGCCGGGCTCTAAGGTAGCCTCTGAGCGCTTCACACTGCTGGATGAGCCGCGCAACCCGGAGCTGCTGGGGTCCACAGCCTTCGACGATGAGGGCATGCCCACCCGCAATAAGCCGATAATAGAGGCGGGGGTCCTGAAGACCCTGCTCCACAACACGAAGACTGCCGCTAAGATGGGCGCCGCGTCCACGGGCAACGCGGGCTGGATAAGGCCCCACCCCTGGACCCTGCACATCCCCGCCGGCGACGCGTCGTTAGACGAGATGATAAGCGAAGTCAGGAGAGGCCTGCTAGTGACCAATAACTGGTACACGAGGCTTCAGAACTACGTCGAGGGGATATTCTCGACCATCACTAGGGACGCCGTGATATACATCGAGGACGGCGAGTTGAAGCACCCAGTAGCTAGGGTCAGGATCGCCGATAGGCTCCCCACGCTGCTGTCAAACATAGAGCTAGTGGGTAAGGAGCTGCACGACATAAGCTGGTGGGAAGTCAAGCCACCCGTGCGAGCCCCCTACATCCTGGTGAGGAGCGTCCACGTATCGAGGCCCTTCGACTAGTCTTTTCTCCTAACACCTCTCCCGAGCTAGTGCCCACGTGGGATGCTCAAGGCGCTCCCCCGCGACAATCATTAAAGCGTCCTCTAGACGAGAATATAGGAGCCCCGGTAGCTTAGGGGTAGAGCTCCGCCGTGGTAAAGGGCCGTCAGCCCTATAGATAGGCGGGGGACCCGGGTTCGAGTCCCGGCCGGGGCTTCACATCTCTACTCTAAATGTTGAGGGAGTGGGCGTTGCCCAGAGTTGCGCCCTCCGAGGCCTGGGCTCGAACCTCCCTAGCTCGATGCTTAGCCTGCTCACAGCTATTGGGGCTCACTTTAGCCATATATGAGGCCTAGATAGCCCTAGGTGCAGGCCCTGAAGCCTCCAGCGAGGATGGCTCAGCTAGAGCCCCGCTCGGAGAACCGGGTCACGCGCCGGATGCGGTGGAGCGCTAGTACAGCTCCAGTCAGCATCATGAGCCCTGCTGTAACGGCTGCTGTCAGCGATGGCGCGTCAGGGACGGCGCTCGCGGCTTGCCCCTCCTCGTAGAGGCTTGAGCTTACTAGCCTAATGGTATAATTACATGTCAGGGAGTACCAGATGGGGTAGGTCCCATCCTCAAGCATGAAGTAGTTAGAGAGGGGCGCTGGGAGGACCCCCGGCTTCCAACCCTCAGTTCCCAGCTGCTTAACCTCCAGCAGCACGCCTGTCTTGGAATCGTACACCAGCTCCACCTCGTTAACCGGCGATAGTGCCCATCCCAGCCCTCCACAAGCCACGTAGTACCAGTACGTGACGCTGGTACAGTTGACTTTCCTGCTCGGGATCCTGAGCAACAGCGGTCCACGAAGCCTGCGGTAGCTCCTCGCCGCCCCCTCCAGCAGGTGCACGTTCTCCCAGATGAGGGTTCTATTACTCGGTACTACGCGCAGCTTGAGACCCGCTGCCTCCCACCTGCTCTCTAAGCGCTTAGAGAACTCCACCACGCGTCTAAAGTCGTCGTCCCCGCCACACGATATGACAGTCCTCAGCCTACACTCCGGGACCACCGCTGTCCTTACGATCCTCCAGTGGGGTATGACCACGCCTCCCACCGTGTAGTCGTGGCTCGCCCGGAGCTCAGGGCTGTAGCGCACCACCGTTGCCATGCCCGCTAGCGCCATGCCATGAGCCACGAACTTCACCGGGTATAGCAGGACAGTCATCAGCCCGCTTACCTCGTTAAGCCAGAAGACCCAGTCCCCCAAGTCGCGGCCGCGTGAGTCGATCACAGCGCCCTCCTTAGAGATCCTCAGGGTCCTGGTGAGCTTAACCTCCCCCGCGCTGGCCGAGTACTCAGAGGGTGTTAGCTCACTCCAGTTACTAATGCCGAAGAGCTCCTCCGCATGCTTGATGCTCCAGGAGTAGCAGATGAGTGTGAGGTTCTCGAGTACTAGCGTGTAGTTGACGATGTAGCTCCCAGACTCGACCTTGAGAACCTTAATCGTTATTAGACCCTTATCAAACCCCACATAGCAGCCAGCCTTAACAGTCTCAGCGCCCGCCCTCCTGAATTCCACGTAGAAGAGGTTAGCTGGCTGGACGCCGAGGGATTTCAGTAGCTCCACAGCTGTGGGGGAGTGGAGGCGTGCAGTGAGGCAGCGCTCACCACTGCCTGGCGCGTTCGAAACTTCATAGATGAGGGTGAGCCCCTCGGGCTGTGGCACGCTCACCGCCTCCAGTGACGCTAGGGCTATCAGGATTATTACGGCTAGGGGTGCAATCGAGCGCATATTCACACCCCGCAGCAGCCGCTCAAGTATGCCGTGGTGCTCGCCTCGGGGCTTAGGGATCCTCCTAAGCCCCACCATCACGTTTCAGGTGACGTCATCCATCTTATTTTTTTGGTAACCCCCCGATCTGAGAGAGTCAAGCTAATTTTCAGGGCTTTACTGCGCTTAACACGTGAGGTTCGGCGCCGATATCTGGGTGCTGTACCCCAAGCTTGGCTTGGAGGACACGCTGAGGGTCATGGAGGACCTGGAGCTCAGGTACATAGAGTATCCCTATGAGCTCTTCAAGAGCTCCAGGCCTGAGGATGTTGAGGCGCGTGTCGCCGAGGTGGCTGATGTAGCGGAGAGTTACAACCTGATTCCGTACCAGCTACACGCTGAGTACGGCGACATATGCTTCGAGCTCTCATCCCCCGATGAGGGGGTTCGGGGCTCCGCGTTTAGGAGGCTGTGCCGCTGGATTGAGTACGCATCTAAGCTGGGTGTACGCGTCCTGGTGGTGCACGCAGCCTTCCCAAGGCCCTCGCTCGACATGAGGTACGACGAGGTGGTCAAGAGGATTATCGAACTTAACGTGTCCTACGTTAGGGAGCTGGCTAAGCTAGCGGAGGATCATGGAGTGATCGTGGCAGTGGAGAACTGCATGGAGCCTTGGTTCTGCTCATCCCCACAAGACCTCTTGCTCCTCATGGAGGCTGCCGCGTCGGAGCACGTGGGCGTGTGCGTCGACACTGGTCACTTTAACGTGAACTCGATTAACCCGGCTGACGCCATTAGACGCCTATCTGGCTACATCGTGGCTACACACCTGCACGATAACGATGGGAGACATGATCAACACCTGCCACCCCTGAGCGGCAACATAGACTGGAGGGGAGTTATGGGGGCGTTCAGGGAAGCGGGCTACGAGGGCCCCCTAATATACGAGTTCGGGAGCTTTGGGGGACAGTCCCCCCGCAACGTGGTGGAGACGCTCAAGCTAGTCACTGAGTACCTGAAGGCTCTGGCTTAGGGGGTTGAGGCGGCCATGCCTCCCGAGGTCGTGGTCGTGGAGGTTAGGGGTAGGCGTGGCGATTACCACGTCATGACCCTACTTAAGTGGCTGGGAGAGCTCAGAGAATTCCTGGAGGAGGAGCTGGGGCGTGAGCTGGAGGTGCGCTTCAGGGAGGAGGATGTTGACTACCCGCTCCTCATAGTAAACGGCAAGCTCGTCTTCGAGGGGCTGCCGGGGGAGGAGGGGTACCTGATAGAGCTGATAAGGTCATCAGCTGAATAGCGCTTACTTGATGTAGCCTGAGGACCTTAAGTGCTCTATCAGCTCCTCGTGGTCCTTGAATATCATCGTCGTGTAGTACTCGAAGAACGGGCTCCTGACGTCGTGGGGGAATATGGCGTAGACATCCTTGTTATGGGTGAAGCCATAGTGTATCTCGTTTAGCACGCCGGGCGAAATCGCCGTGGTGGGGTAGAACACTATGATCATGTCCGACTGGTCTATCAGCTTGTAGTCCCTGGCCACTATCTGATCGATTATGTCGTCCCTAGCCTCCATTATCTCCCTCACGCTGAGGACGAGCCTCCTCCCCTCGACCTCCACCTCCACCGCCTCGCTCCCCCTCCTCTCCGCCTCCTCGGCCAGGCCCACGAGCACGGCCTCATCTATAGCTATCGGGTCGAAGACTATCACGCCAGCCTTCCTGAGCGCCTCCTTCACCTCATCCTTCATCTCGAAGAGCTCCGGCATCCCCGTGACGTGTGTTATCGGGTAGCTCAGGTAAGCCTTAGGCGCTGGCTTGCGGCCTGCAGCCCTCTCCCTCTCAACCCTGTATATGATGTCGGCTAGCAGGCTCGGCGGCTCGCGCCTCGCTATGATGTAGAAGGGCTTACGCCTGTAGTTGGCCAGTATCTCCGTGATGAACGCCTCCTCATCCCTCCACACAAGGATATCCTTCAGCTTCAGCCTCCCCCTCCACTGAGTCTCCTCAAGCCTAGCCTTTATCGCGTGAGCATTGTCAACTATCGTCACGTAGACGTCCGGATCTATTTTATTCAAATAGTATAGGTTGAAGGAGGAGGTGAGGTGCTTCTTCCACCTGAAGCAGACGTGCGTGCTTATTATCAGGTCCTCCTCGCTGTCCCCCCTATACCTATCCGCGACCTTCAGTACATCCTCGAACGTTATGGCCCTCAGGTAGTCCAGCGCGAAGGGATCCATGTCGAGTATCTTCCCCTCGGGGATCTCTATGCCCAGCTCAGAGGATTTCTCGAACATCTTCCTCCCTATGTCTATGACGCGCACCCTACCTCCGCACTCCCGCGCTGCCGCCTCGAGATAGTCCAGCCTCCCGCTGCCGCTTATCCCGGTCGCGAATATTATCACGGGCACACGTGAGGGGGGCCGGATATTAGTCTCACGGCCCACTTTCACCGAACTATCCGGGGAAGTATTATCCCCAGCCCCAGGGGAGTATAACTGGTGTTTCCATGAGATACGTTGAACCCCCCGCGCTTAGCCCAGCTAACTGGGGTCCAGAGTTGGAGGACCCGATACTATTCGTGGATGGGGGAGAGGAATCCAGGAAGGCTGAGGAGGTGCTCAAGCAGCATGGGCTGAGGTACAGGAAGATAGACGTGAGGAGTAATGGCCTGAGGGGGTGGCTGCTATTCGAGTATGGCACCTCTAAGGTCCCCATGCTAGTCCTGAATAACAGGGTGCTGGTGGGCCTGGAGGAGATACGTAGAGCGCTGAGCTGATACCTGGAGCATTTTTACCTCCCCCACCCCCTTCATCCCCGTGGACGAGGAGGAGCTGATAGCACAGGCGTGGACCATCTTCAGAAAAGACCCCGCTGAGCTACTAGGGCTTGACGACGCTCAGGCGATACGCGTGAGGGGGACCCTAGTGCTCAACGTCGACGTGTTCGACGAGTCCACTGACTGGCTACCCGGCATGGCGCTGAGCGATGTCGGCTGGAGGGCGGTGGTGGCTGGTGTGAGCGATGTGCTCGTCAAGGGGGCTAAGCCGCTAGGAATACTGCTGGCAGTGGGGCTTCCCGAGGACCTGGTGGAGGCTTCTCGCGAGCTCTTCACAGGCGTGGCGGAGGCGTGTGAGGAGCTGGGCGTGAAGGTGTGGGGCGGTGACCTGGGGGCCTCAGAACTGCTCTACGTCTCCGTGACGGCTGTAGGCGTGGCCGAGCGCCTCATCTCGAGGCGTGGTGCCAGGCCCGGCGATGTGCTCATGATAGCTGGGCACGAGGTGTTGACGCCAGCTGCCTACGCCCTACTCCTAAAGGGGGCTAAGCCCTGCAAGGAGGCTGGAGAGGCCCTGCGAGCCGCGTTTAGGCCCAAGCTAGTGAAGCCGGAGTTCTGGCTAGAGGTGCTCGACAGCGTGACCGCCTCGATAGATGACAGCGATGGGCTAGCGCTTACGCTACACCGGCTGGCGGAGGCCAGCAGGGTTAGGCTAGTTGTCGAGACCCTTCCCCTGAGCCATGCCCTAGTGAGGTGCGCGGAGGAGTGGGGGCTGGACCCCCTCGAGCTGGCCCTATATGGGGGAGGTGAGGAGTACAACTTCGTCTTCACAGTTGAGAAGGAGCGTGAGGACGAGGTTCTGGAGAGAGCTAGGAAGCATGGAGTGAAGGCATGGAGGGTGGGAAGAGTCGAGGAGGGAGGCGGGGTTTACGTCGAGGGGCTTGGAGAGGTTGAGAGGAGAGGATGGCTGCACTTCAAGCCGGATAACTGGGGCAGCGCACCCTCGAGGGTAGTTAATTCTCCCACGCATCCGGCGTAGCGATCCCCACTCGGATTTATCAGCATGATCACGATCTTCACTGCGTGAATAGGGGGGTTCTGTGCTATAGGCCTATAGGTGTGGTGGAGAGAGGCATGCCTCGATGTTATGAAGCTCGTCGCCCCTCCAGGTATGAGGTGATCTCGGTGATAAGAATTTATGATGAGTACGTTGAAGGGCTAAGGGGTCTGGAGGACTACTCTCACGTGATAGTAGTTTATCACTTACACGGGGTGAAGGAGACTAAGCTGGTGGTAGGCGGAGGAGGAGTGGAGGTTGGTGTCTTCGCTACGAGGGCTCCTAATAGGCCCAACCCGATAGGAATTACAGTAGTGGAACTCTGCAGGGTGGAGGCTCCTAACCTTTACGTCAGGGGGCTAGACGCCTGGGCGGGGACTCCGGTGCTAGACTTAAAGCCCTACACCTACTGGGATGTAGTGAAAGGGCCCAGGGTGCCTAGCTGGCTGAAGGCTAGATGGCTCGAGTGCAAATCTGAGGAGAGGTATGATGAGATCGCCCCCTGGCTCGGCCCTCCCTAGGAGTGGCCGTAGCTTAAGCTGAGCGAAGGTGAGGAGATGCGCGCCCTGATAATAGACGGGTACACAGACGAGCCAGCCGGCCTAGGCGTACCGCCGTACATAGACGTCTACCCGAGGTACGTGGCTGGGGCTATCTGGACTGCGGACAAGGGGGCTGAAGTCAGGTACGTGACCGTCGATTACGCCAGGGAGAACCTGGATAGGGTGATGAGGTACGCGGCCAGCTGCGACCTGGTAGTATTCCTGACGGGCGTAGTGGTGCCGGGGAAGTACCTGGGCGGCGAGCCGATAAGGCTGGAGGAGCTTATCCGCTGGCCAGCCCTCATAGAGGGGGCCATCAAGGTCCTCGGGGGGCCCGTCGCCCGCTACGGCTACGGCGTGGTGGGAGGCAGGGTGGCAGTACCTCCCAGCGAGTTTGAGGCCTACTACGACTTGGTGGTCAGGGGGGACGTGGAGATAGTCGTGTACAACCTGGTTAAGGAGGGGTTAAGGGTCGAGGCAGTTAGCCCCTACGAGCTGAGGGAGGGCTACGAGCTCGTGGACGAGTTCGCCCGGAGAGGAGCTCGCATAGTGGAGCAGCACCCCAACCATGGCTGGAACCTGATAGCTGAGATAGAGACGTACAGGGGATGCCCCCGCTGGCTCGTGGGCGGCTGCAGCTTCTGCATAGAGCCCAGGTATGGGCGGGTGGTATTCAGGTCTGTGGAGGGGATAGCTAGGGAGGTTGAGGCCCTATACTCTCACGGCGTCAAGTGCTTCAGGCTGGGGAGGCAGGCGGACTTCCTGGCATACATGGCTGAGGGGGTCAATGAAGTAGAGTTCCCCAGGCCCTCGCCCAAGAGGATTGAGGAGCTTCTCAGGAGCATTAGGCTGGCCGCCCCTGGCCTCGAGGTGCTGCACATAGATAATGTCAACCCTGGGACTGTGGCCTATCACGAGGAGGAGGCTAGGGAGGCTCTCAAGGTGCTAGTCAAGTATCACACGCCTGGCGACGTGGCAGCCATGGGCATTGAGAGCGCTGACCCCAGAGTAGTGAAGGAGAACAACCTGGGGGTGATGCCTGAGGACTCCCTCAAGGCCATCAGGATCGTGAACGAGGTTGGGGCTAGGAGGGGGTGGAATGGGATGCCTGAGCTACTCCCAGGCATAAACTTCGTGCTGGGGCTTAAGGGCGAGACGAGGGAGACCTATAGGCTGAACCTCGAGTTCCTCAGAGAAGTGCTTAGAGAGGGGCTACTCGTGCGCCGCGTGAACATAAGGCAGGTGCTCGTGCTCCCCCACACTCCAATGTGGCACGTGGGCGACAGGATCATCGCGCGCCACAAGAAGTACTTCATGTCCTTTAAGAAGAGGGTGAGGGAGGAGTTCGATAAGCCAATGCTCAGGCGTGTAGTGCCGCGGGGAACGGTGCTGAAGGCCCTCTACGTGGAGGCCCACGAGGGCAAGTATAGCCTGGCAAGGCAGGTGGGCTCCTACCCATTACTCGTCTACGTCACCGAGAGGCTGAGGTTGAGGGAGAGGCTGGACGTGGTAGTCGTAGAGCATGGCTACAGGTCTGTCAAGGGAATACCCTATCCCCTCGACGTTAACTCAGCATCTCTTGAGTCCCTCTCCCACGTCCCCGGCCTCTCCCGTAGGGAGGCCTCAGCCATATTGGCGCATAGGCCATTTAGGCGCGTCGAGGAGCTAGCCAGCCTAGTCAGGAGGGGCGCGCTCAAGTACCTGTGCGTGGGCCCAGCTTCAGGCACCAAGGGGGGCCGAGCCCCCAGAGTTAACCTTAATTGCTCTGCACAGGGCTCGAAGCCAAATGCCGAGGATTGGCGGTAGAGCCGTTGGCGTGGCCTCTCTGGTGGCGCTGACGCTGGTGTGGGGCACTACATTCCCCGCGATAAAGGCGGTGGTCAGCAGCATAGGCTTTGCATACTACGTGGCTCTGCGCTTTGGGCTAGCCACCCTCCTCCTAATGCCAGTCGCCGCGAGGAGGGCTCACGAGCTGCGCAGGTACCTCAGGCCTGGCGCCGCGCTAGGCCTGCTCTACTTCAGCGGCATAACCCTGCAGGGCCTAGGCATGGAGTTCACCACGGCTTCAAACGCCGCGTTTGTGACGGGCTTAAGCGTTGTGATGGTGTATGTGATAGAGGTGCTGCTGGGAGCTGAGAAGCCTTCCCCCGAGTTAACGGGAGCGGTAGCGCTCGCCACCCTGGGGATGTACTTGTTGTCGCTGAGCGGCTCCCCGCTACAGCTAGCAGTGGGGGACTTGATAGTGCTGGTTGGCGCGCTCTTCTGGGCTCTCCAGATAATAGCTGTGGATAGGCTCTCCTCGGGCAGCCTCACCACCCTGCTCCTCATGGAGTGCGGGATTACGGCGGCCGCTGCCAGCATCTTATCTCCGCTCACTGGCCCGCTACCCCTAGGCGGGCTGAGAGCCGCGCTGCCACACCTCCTCTACCTAGCGCTCGTGTGCACGCCCATCGCTAACGCCCTCCAGCTGTATGGACAGCGGTGGGTGCGCAGCGTGGATGCGGCGCTGATATACCTCCTCGAGCCCGTATTCGCAGCTCTATTCTCGTTCATATTCCTGGGCGAGATGATGAAGCCCAGACAGGCGGTTGGCGCGCTGTTAATATTGACGGCTATGGCCGTCAGCTCGTTAAGGTACAGGAATGCCGGTCGCCAGCCGCTAGCCCGCGGCTAGCCGCCCCCTCATGCCGCTGTATTAAGCCTCTCCAGCTCCCAGGACGCGCGGGAGCTCGCTAGGCGTTTTATAGCAGACGCGACCCTTTATGGCGTGGAGGTATTGCGCATCAGGCCTCCGACTTCAGTAGGCGTGCTTCTCTCGTACAAGTGCACGTGCGAGTGCAAGCATTGCATGTACGCGTGCTCGCCGAGGTGGGAGAATCGCTGGATCAGCGAGGAGGGGTTGAGGGAGGTTCTGGAGGCTTTAGCGCCGAGTGTAGTACCAGCCTCCCCCAGGGGATGGGTGGGAGTCAACGAGGGACTTCACTTGACGGGCGGCGAGCCCTTCCTGAACTACGACCTGCTGTTAGCGGGAGTTAAGCTGGCTGAGAGCCTCGGCTACCCCTCAGTGTTCGTCGAGACTAACTGCTTCTGGTGCGTCAACGATGAAGTTACGCGGCGGAGGTTCAAGGAGCTGAGGGAGGCTGGCCTCGAGGGCGTGTTGATAAGCGTAAACCCCTTCGTAGTCGAGTACGTGCCTTACGAGAGGATTAAGAGAGCGATCACAGTGGCTGAGGAGGTGTTTGGGCGGGAGAACGTCCTCGTATACCACGAGGTTTACAGGGAGCTGCTGGATAGATTGGGCGTCAGGGGCACGCTGAGGGTTGAGGAGTACATCAGGAGGTGCTGCTCGCTGAGCCTCCACGCCCTCACGCTGAGCTTCAGCCCCTCAATACTCTTGCCGATGGGCAGGCTAGTCTACACATTATACGAGCTTTACGAGCGGAGGCCCGCTAAGGCGTTCTTCAGGGTCTCTTGTTTGGGTGAGCTCACCAGGCCGTGGCACGTACACGTCGACTGCTACTACAATTACGTGCCAGGCTACTGCGCTGGCATCTCCCTAGGAGACGCGCGGAGGCTCGAGGAGATAGTTGGGGGCGTGGATCTAGGCGATAGGCCGGTGCTCGCGGCCCTGGTCAGGAGCCTGGGCGAGCTATATAGGCTGGCTGTTGAGGGATACGGCTATACGGAGCTTAGAGGCGGCTACATTTCCCCCTGCCACCTCTGCCTCGACATAAGGATGCACCTGGCCCTGGAGGTGGGGGGCTTCAAGGAGCTCCAGCCCCCCGAGTTCTACGAGGCACTTAGAGAGGTCAGGGAAGCTGCTGTGCGCCGCGCACGATGACGCAAGCTATATCACGGGCTATAGGCCTAGAACCGCGTGAGGAGGATAAGGCTGCTATTCGAGCAGGCTGGCGCAGTCATCGTAGAGCTTACGGGTAAGAACCCTAGGACTGCAGAGGCGATTCTCAGGGCTCTACCGTTCGAGAGTAGGGCCATGAAGTGGGGAGAAGAGGTATACTTCACCACTCCCGTGGACGTGGGCGAGGAGGAGGCAGACGAGGTCGTTGAGGTAGGTGCCGTCGCGTACTGGCCTCCCGGCAAGGCTCTCTGCCTCTTCTACGGCCAAACTCCAATCAGCGGACCCGGCGAGGTGAGGCCTGCAAGCCCCGTGAACGTGATAGGCAGAGTGGTAGAGGGCCTCTCCACCCTAAGTAGGGTGAGGGAGGGGGAG
>QMRZ01000011.1 GCA_003649495.1 Thermoprotei archaeon
GTCGAGAATGGGTTGAAGCGGGTTGAGCGGGCTAAGCGCGCAGAGGAGGTCGTGGAGGCCAGCTCTAGCGCGGACAGCATGATACAGCAGCCCAAGTAAGCCTGTTGCCTCAGCTCCTATCACGAGCTGTGCCCCAACCAGCCTAGCACCTCTTGAGGCCACCAGCTTTACGAGAGTATTGGACCAAGGCCCCCAGCCTCTAATCCTAGTGACCGCAGGCCTCATTCCTAGTTGCTCCGCCTCGCGCTGAGTTAAGCCCAGCGATGCGTACACCCTATCCCCGAGACGCGCTGTGAAGTAGCGTGTAACAGCGAGTGATCCAGCCCCTGCTAAGCTTAGGGCACAGGCAATGGCCTGGAGCAATACCTCCTCCTCACTCTCCACGGGGTGTATATGGCCTCCTGACCCGATAACTTCAGTAGCGCACCCGAGCGCCCACACGCTGGTCAGCCCTTGTACGCTACCCGTCTCGTCAACTCTGATGCGGCGGGCTGTTAGACCCAGCTGAGGGTACTGTGGCGCTAAACCCCATGCGTAACTCACGTGGAGTGCACTGCGAGGTGCTTTATCCAGATCGTCGACCAGCTTGACTCCTCGAGCCTTTAAATCCTCTAGCAGCACGCTCAGCATGTCGCTGTCAAAGGGCGCCCCCTCCCAGACTAGAATAGGCTTAATGCCCGCCCTCAACAGGGAGTCTACGAGGGGCAGTGCCGCAGCGCTCCCAAGCACTACTACCTCGCTGAGCCCAGCGCTGAGCAGGTCCTTCAAGGTCTCCGCGTCCTCGGGGGTCTCCAGGCTTAGTACAGCCCTGCCTCTCACCGCCTCACACGAGGGCCAGGCTGATACCACGAGGCGTGGGCTCAAGTAAGCCTTGCCCTCCACTACCAGCTCACCTGGCCTCCTTGCCTCAACGTGATCCCAGGCCACTACTCGCACTAGATCCGCAAGCTCCAACAGAGGCCTGCTGATTAGCTGGGGCGAGTCTATAAGCCCGGCAGAGTAGTAGGGGAGTAGGACGTGTGCATAGCCTAGCAGCTTACTCCTAGCTACTAACAGGACCTCGCCTCTTCTCACGATTTTCCTGTAGATGTGGGCGAGTAGGCATGATGCCGCATCATCGCCCAGTATCACGAGAGCGCGCAAGTCGCGACACCCGTGCCCGAGTGACTGGCTAGCGCATAAACCTATAGCCCTGAGCTGTAAGGAGACTCAGGTGCCTCAGATGCCGAGGGTAGCTGGAGTTCAGCTAGGCATAGTCGGCAAGCCCAACACGGGTAAGACTACATTCTTCGTGGCTGCAACACTCCAAGACGCTCGGATAGCTCCTTACCCCTTCACCACAATAGAGCCTAATGTTGGCATAGGGTACGTGAGGTTCAGGTGTGTGTGTAGGGAGTTTGGAGTTAAGGATGAGCCTGTGAACTCGGCGTGTGTAAATGGGTGGAGATTCGCCCCCATAGAGCTGATAGATGTGGCGGGGCTGGTGCCCGATGCGTGGAGGGGCAGGGGGCTGGGCAACAGGTTCCTCGATCACCTGAGGAGGGCTGATGCACTCATACACGTTATAGACGCATCTGGGTCGACCGACATTGAGGGGAGGCCTGTAGAGCCTGGGTCCCATGACCCACTTGAAGATGTCAAGTTCCTGGAAAGGGAAATAGATATGTGGATTTACGGCATGTTGGAGAAAGATTGGAGGAGGTTTGCGCTGACTGTCGAGGCTACGGGGGCTAAGATAGAGGTCGAGCTCTACAAGCGGCTAAGCGGCCTTGAGGTAAGGGAGGAGGATGTCGCTGAAGCTGTAGGGGCTGCGGGGCTCTACGGCAAGCGCCCCACCTCCTGGAGCAGCGAGGACCTCCTCAGCTTTGTCCGCGAGCTGAGGAGGAGGGCTAAGCCCATGGTGATAGCGGCCAACAAGGCGGATCTTCCCACGGCTAGGCGGAATATTGAGCGGCTGAGGGAGGAGCTCAAGGGTCGCTATGTGGTCATCCCAACATCCGCCGAGGCCGAGCTAGCGCTGAGGAGGGCATCCGCCGCCGGGCTCATACGATACCTGCCTGGGGACTCCGACTTTGAGGTCACCGGGAAGCTCAATGAGAGGCAGGAGAGGGCGCTGGAGTACATAAGGAGGAGGGTCCTGAAAGTGTGGGGTTCGACGGGTGTTCAGGAGGTGTTGAACACCCTGGTCTTCGATGTGCTCGGCTACGTGGCGGTGTTCCCTGTAGCTGACGAGCAGAAGCTCTCTGATAGCAAGGGCAGGGTACTGCCGGAGGTCTACCTCATGAGGAGGGGGTCCACGGCTAGAGACCTAGCCTACGCGATACACACGGAGCTGGGCGAGAAGTTCATCGCGGCTGTGGATGTGAGGACGAGGAGGAGGCTGGGCGCTGATGCCCCTCTCGAGCACAGGAGCGTCATAAGGATTGTAGCTGGGCGCTGACCAGCACGCTTAAAGCACCAGCCCCATATGCTCTCAGGGCTCTAGCGGGGTGTGGCGCGTGAGGTTAGTAGAGCTCAGGGGCGTCAGCTTCAGGTACGCGGGAGGCGATGACTACGCGATAAGAGAGGTGGACTTCTCAGCTGGCAGCGGGGAGTACGTGCTCCTTGTGGGGCCCTCAGGCTGCGGCAAGAGCACGCTCCTCCGCGTCCTCAATGGCTTGATACCCCACTTCTACGAAGGGGAGTTCAGCGGAGAGGCTTATGTAGCTGGCCTAGACGTAAGGGAGACACCTACCCACGTCCTAGCTAGGCACGTGGGGATGGTGTTCCAGGACCCCGAGAACCAACTATTCCTATCCAGCGTTGAGCGTGAGATAGCGTTTGGCCTCGAGAACCTGGGCCTTCCCCGAGCCGAGATCAGGAGGAGAGTTGAGGAAGTGTTAAGATTATTTGGTCTCGAGGAGCTCAGGCACAGGGCGCCCTACGAGCTTAGCGGTGGACAGCAGCAGAAAGTGGCCATAGCATCTGTTATGGCTCTGGAGCCGGAGGTGCTGGTGCTCGATGAGCCCACCGCTAACCTGGATCCCCTTAGCGCACTGGAGGTGCTATCCCTAGTGGCTGAGCTAGCCCGAGAGAAGGGGGTGCTCGTGATCCTCGTAGAGCACAGGCTCGAGCTAGCCCTCAGGTTCGCCACACGCCTCGTGGCAATGGAGAAGGGCCGCATCGTAGCTGATGGAGAGCCTCGAGAAGTGTTAGAACAAGTCAGCCGCCTAGTGGGGTGTCCGCCTGTTGTGATAACGTATAAGCTCCTCAAGTCGAGGGGCCTGGCCCTAGAGGGCCCCCCACTAACGCCGGAGGAGTTCGTAGATAGCTTAGTCCGCGGGTGGGAGGCGTGGAGGCGATAGTGGTGGAGGACGTGTACTTCTCATATGATGGAGTCCCAGCCTTGCGGGGCGTGTCGCTCACGGTCAGGAGTGGAGAGGTCCTCGCCATAATGGGCGAGAATGGCGCTGGGAAGACCACGCTCATAAAGCACTTCAACGGACTCCTCAAGCCTGAGAAGGGTAGGGTCTTAGTATTCGGCATAGATACGCGCGAGGCTAGCGTCGCTCAGCTAGCCAGGCGGGTGGGCGTAGTGTTCCAGAACCCAGATCACCAGTTATTCGCCGAGAGCGTGGAGGAGGAGGTCCTGTTCGCGATGAAGAACATGGGGCTCCCCCTCGATGTGGCGCGCGAACGCTGTGAGCAGGTCCTTAAGCTCATGGGCCTGGAGAAGCATAGGCATAGGTCTCCCTACAGCCTCAGCGTGGGTGAGAGGAAGAGGCTTGCCATAGCCGCGGTCCTCGGCTACGGCCCCGACATAGTAGTCCTCGACGAGCCTACGGCTGGTCAAGACTTCCTCAACAAATGTAAGATAGGGGGCGTGATAGCGGCTCTCAAAGCTGAGGGGAGAGGAATAGTCATAGTCACTCACGATGTGGAATTCGCGGCTCAGGTGGCCGATCGAGTGGCCCTGATGGCGGGAGGGAGGATAGTGCGCGTGGGGCCAGCGCACGAGGTGTTAACGGATGAGGAGGCTATTAGGGAGGTGAGGCTCTTATCGCCGCAGGTCCCATGTACAGCATGCATGCTAAGGGAGAGGGGCATCACGCTGACTAACACCCCCCTCCTGCCTGGTGAACTCTACTTGGAGCTTGTCAGACTGCTGAGGAGGCAAGCTATGCGATGAGGCTAAAAGCCTGTCAAGCCTCAGGATGGCGTCACTATCACCTTCAAGGCGTCCTCGAGCCTCTTATCCGCTACCTCGAAGGCCCTAGCCGCGTCACCGAGGGGGAACCTGTGAGTTATCAGCTTCCTAACATTCACTATGTTTCTCTCCAGCAACTTGAGAGCTGTCGGGAAATCGTGCCAGTATACCCGAGAGCCGATTATGTATAGCTCCTTAGCAACTACCTCCGATACGCGCACCTCAGCGCTGCTACCGGAGAAGCCTGCGACCACTATCCTGCCGTGAGGTCTAGCTGCCCTCACCGCCTGCTGCCAAGTTCCCCGAGCCCCAGCAGCCTCCACTACCACATCAACGCCACGCCCCCCCGTGAGGGATAGGACCTCGCCTGCCACATCTTCTCTCGATGCATCTATCACGTGGTCGGCGCCCACCTCCTCGGCGATCCTCAACCTGTACTCCAGCACATCGCTCACGTAGATCCTCTCAGCACCCACAGCCCTGGCCACTTGGAGGGTGAGGAGGCCTATCGGGCCAGCCCCGAGTATTAGTACGGAGTCCCCAAGCCCTACACCAGCTCTCCTTACTATGTGAACCGCCACTGCTAGCGGCTCCACTAGCGCCCCCTCCTCAAAGCTCACACCGCTGGGCAGCCTGTAGAGCCTGCTGCTGGGGACCTTAACATACTCAGCCATAGCGCCATCCACGTGGACTCCCAGCACCATAAGTCGCCTACATACGTTGTACTCACCCCTCCTACACAGGTCGCAGCCCCCACAGGGAATTAACGGCTCCGCGACGACCCTCTCCCCCCTCTTCTCCCCCTCAGCCACTACTCCTGAGAACTCGTGGCCAGGAACCCTCTCTCCCTTCACGAAGGGATGAACGCCTCGGTATATCAGGAGGTCGGATCCGCAGATGCCGCAAGCCTTCACAGCCACTAGGGCCTCGCCCTCCCGCACCTCAGGCACGCCCCTCTCTACCACCGCGACTTTACGAGGCCCGGCTATCACCACTGCCCTCATCTTCCCCACCAGCGGGCTTGTCCGCTAGCACAGTTGACTGGCTAAGATTTATGTGTAGGCGGCTAGTGAGTCCCGAGGCCCATCGATGGACGAGACTGAGGTGGTTCGGTGAGCAGAGTACTGGACGTATTCAGGTTCAAGAGGAGGGACTCGACAATCCACGCTCTTGATCCCCGCTCCAAGTTTGTGCTCCTCGTGGCGCTCAGTGCGGCATCTCTCATCCTAGCAGATCCCGTGACCCTCCTAGCCCTCCTAGCCCTCGAGGCTGCTATTTTGAGAGCAGCTAGGTGCCTTGGGGACTGGCTTGCATCACTCAGAGGCCTCCTATTGATGCTCGCAGTGATCTTCGCATTAAACTACCTCACGCTGCCGAGTCACAAGCTCTTCACCTCACTTGCGATGACCATGAGGTTCCTAGACTTGGCCACAGCTTTCTCGATATTCTTCCTCACTACGACTCCAGACGAGTTAGCCACAGCGCTCGAAGCCTCAGGCCTCCCCCGCGACTACACGCTAATGTTCACAATGTCGCTCCGCTTTGTGCCGACCTTAGCTAGGGACCTGCAGACGGTGGCCGACGCACTGAAGAGCCGGGGCCTAGAGCTGGAGAAGGGAGGGCTGAGGAAGAGGCTGCGCAACTATGTCTACCTGCTAGTCCCCCTAATAATATACGAGTTGAGGAGGAGCCTAATGGTTGCAGAGGCGCTAGAGGCCAGGGGCTTTGGAGCTGTTAGGAAGGTCGAGCCCTACTACGAGCTAAAGCTCGGCGGGAGGGATTACGCGGTAATAATGTTCAGCTGTGCGCTCATAACATTTCTCGCCTACTTAAGCCTCTCCGGGCATTACGGAGCACTGCTCAATGAGATGCTGGCCCACTGGCCGTAGCATCCTCGCATCACGCGCGCCATAGGGCTTGCTCAGCTCTCGAGAACGCAGCTGAGTGATAGCTGGCAAGCTGGATCCTTGCCAAACTCTTAGGTGAAGATTAACCTTTAAGGTAGCGTGAAGGGGGTGGAGCGCGGCCGAGGGACTAGCTATGGGATGTAGGGTGTTGGTGTGCGACCCCATGCCCCCCGTGTTCAGGGAATTGCTGGAGAAGGAGGGGCTGGAGGTTCATGAGGTAAGGAGCCCTCCCCCACATGTCCTTCGCGAGCTGGTAAGAGGTTACGATGTTCTTGTGGTGAGGAGTTCTACAAGAGTCACAGCAGAGGTCCTCGAGGCTGGCCGAAGGCTGAAGCTAGTGGCGCGGGCTGGGTCAGGGCTTGATAACATAGATGTGGAGGCTGCCGAAGCCCTCGGCATTAAAGTGATCAACGTACCCGAAGCAGTGGCGAACGCTGTGGCTGAGCTCACCATATGCCTCATACTCTCCCTCTTGAGGATGGTGCCCAGAGCGGTGGAATCCCTCAAGGCTGGTGAGTGGGAGAAACACAAGCTCGTGGGACGTGAACTTGAGGGAATGCGTGTAGGAGTCGTGGGACTGGGGGCTGTGGGGAGCTTAGTGGCGCGTAAGCTGAAGGCGCTAGGAGCCCGAGTCATCGGTTACAGGAGGAATAAGAGGCTTCTGCTTGAGTTCTCGAGCAAATATGGCGTAGAGCCCGCTGAGAGCTTAGAAGATCTCCTGAGAAGAAGCGAGCTGGTGACTCTTCATGTGCCCTACAACAGGGAGACACATCACCTACTAAACAGGTACTCCATCCGCGAATTGCCAAGAGGCGCTTACCTCGTTAACACTTCCAGGGCGTGGGTTGTGGAGGGGCAGGCCCTTCTAGAAGCTCTTGAAGAGGGCGCTCTGGAGGGCGCAGCAATTGATGTCCACTATAATGAGCCGCCGCGGGAGGAGTGGGAGTGGAGGCTGATAAGGCACCCGAGGGTGATCGCCACACCCCACATAGGGGCTCAGACTAGGGAGGCGCGGCTCAGGGCGGCTAAGGCGCTCGCGGCTAAGATACTTGAGGAGATCCGCAAGCTTTAAGAGCGCTGCCGCTGCCTAACCAGGGCCATGGGGTACTATAAATACGTGGCTCAGCTATGGAAGAGGCCCAGAGATGGGCCGCTAGCCGAGGTTTACAGGAAGAGAATCATGGAGTGGAGAAGGCAGCCCACGATAGTCAGGGTTGAGAAGCCTACCAGGATTAATAGGGCTAGGGCCCTCGGCTACAAGGCAAAGCCGGGCTTCGTAGTGGTGAGAGTCAGGGTCAGGAAGGGTGGCCTAAACAGACCTAGGCCGCGCTCAGGGAGGAGGCCTAAGAGGATGGGCGTTCTGGGCTATGCGCCTCATAAGAGCGCACAGCTAATAGCTGAAGAGAGAGCTGCCAGGAAGTATCCTAACCTCGTAGTACTGGGCTCGTACTGGGTCGGCGAGGACGGCATGTACAAGTGGTATGAGGTAGTGATGGTCGACCCCCACCACCCCTGCGTGAAGAGCGATCCGGAGAGGAACTGGGTGTGCGGAATTAGGAGGAAGATCAAATACGGTGAGAAGGTAAAGAAGGTGCTAGAGAAGATCAGGCATGAGGGCTAGCCTGGCCAGCTCAATGGAATTTGAGGCGTTCTGCCACGCTACGGAGAACCTAGAGAAAGTTAAGAGGGCGATTCTTAACCTGCTGCCTCAGGAGCTCAGGAAAGCCTATGAAGCCAGGTTTCACGTCGAGCTCCTACAAGGGCATTACGGGAATCCCATAGCCGTGGTAAGGCTGAAGGTTATGAACCGCAGTCACGCGAGCCTCGCACTGCTGGAGATTCTCAGGGCCATGGGGGCAGCCGACATCTCAGCCTTGGACTCAAGCATTCACGCGCGGCTGGATCGCTCTGGCAACCTGTACTTGCGCGTTGATAAGCAGATGGCCTTCCTGGGCCGCGTTAAACTGTATGAGGGCGATGACGTCGTGCGCGTGAAGGTCAAGTTGATGCCTAAGGCCTGTGCAGCGCTTAAATCAGGGGGAGTTAAGGAGATCTTGAAGTGACGCGCCGTTTCTACGACCTGTTAATCGCTTTAGAGGCTTTGGCGGGCGGGGCTCTGAGCAGAGCGCGTGAACTAGGCTTCAGCGGCGTGGGCGCTGCCGTCAGGGTCAGCCGGCTGCTCCACTCGCCTCACCGCGTCTTGGAACTATTGTCTGATGTGAGGAAGCTGGGGGAGGAGGAGGGAGTCGACGTGGTAACTAGGCTGGTCATAGATACCCCACTCCGTGAGGGGCAAGTTAAGGCGTTATTGAGGAGGTGGAGGAGGAGGTTTGAGGTGATCTCAGCCTACTCAGTGGGGAGGAGGCTTACGGCTTTCGCCTGCAGGGATTCAAGGATAGACGTGGTGACACTAATTCCCGGCGCTGAGCTGATGAGGGGTGACCTCATGTACATAAGAACTTTAGAGAAGAGGGTTGAGCTCCTGCTAGCCCCCCTACATGATGAGGAGCTTAGGAGGAGGGCAGAGGTAATGGCCGAGTACGCGAGATTCGTAGAGCTATTGAAGAGGAAGGGCTTGGCGGGCTATGTGGTATTCTCTTCTGGTGCCAGTAGTTCACGCACTCTGCGCGACCCTCGCTCCATGGCAGCTCTGCTGCACGTGCTAGGCCTCAATCATGAGGAGGCTCTTGATGCTGTATCAACTAACCCTCTCAGCCTCGTAAGGGAGAACAGGGATAAGCTGGCTGGCATAGTGCCGGTCAGGGGAGTCAGGGTGCTGGGCAAGGATGAGGAGCTAGGTGAGGAGTAGTGGCATGGGCCGGTGGTTGGCTTGGGCGGCGCTAGGTACATTGTAGCGGTCATCGAGGAACCAGGTGACTTAGCTACACGTATTGTAGAGGTTGTGGTTGAGTTCTTGGGAGTAGCGGGATTAGCTAGAGTTAGGCCAACCATAGTGCGCATCGACGCTGGGAGGCGTGTCGCCGTAGTGAGGGTTGAGAGGGAGGGGCTTTCCCTACTAAGAGCAGCTTTAGCTGCCTATCCAAAGCCAGTCTTGAGGATCGTTAAGGTAACGGGCACCCTGAGGCGGGCGCTAAGGATAGCTGAGAGCCTGAAAACTGGTGAGGAGGCGGGTACACAGAATAGGGGGTGGAGAGCGCCACAGAGTGCGCAGAAGCGTGAGGAAGGCACACAAGAGGGCGGCCCAGAAGGGGAGATGGGCGATACGTAACATGGGCTTTCCGAGAGTTGAGAGCCTTGCACAGGGGTTGGGTATGGGAGTATGGGAGGAGCGGGAGGTTAAAGCTTTAAACTGTACGCCCCTGGGGTAAGTGGGGGTGTTGGATGTTCACTCCACCTGGAGTTGGCTACGACCGCGCGGTTATACTGTTCTCGCCAGATGGCCGCCTATTCCAAGTAGAGTACGCTCACGAGGCGGTCAAGAAGGGGTCAACCACGCTTGGGATAAAGACGCCGGAGGGCGTCGTGCTAGCAGCTGAGAAGAGGCAGCCCTCAAGGCTAGCCGAGAGCGCGGAGAAGATCAAGAAGATAGATGACCACGTGGGGCTGGCATTCTCAGGCCTCTTCGGCGATGCCAGGGTGCTTATAGACGACGCGAGGGTCTACGCTCAGATATACAGGCTGACCTACGGTGAGAGGATTCCGGTTGAGCTGCTGGCTAAGAGAATATGTGACATAAAGCAGGTTTACACTCAGCACGGTGGCGTTAGGCCCTTCGGCGTATCCTTCCTGATAGGCGGCGTCGACAGGCGGGGGCCCCACCTGATAATGACCGACCCCGGCGGCAGTTACATGAGTTATAAGGCTGAGGCGATAGGCGCTAATGCCCAGACGATCCTAGAGTTCTTTGAGCAGGCCTATAGGGAGGATATGGGGCTCGAGGAGGCCATTCTACTGGCCCTGAGAGCGCTGGATAGGGTGATCGAGGGAGGGTTGACGCCAGCTAAGGTCGAATTAGCAGTGGTGAGCGTGAAGGACCAGGTGTTCAGGCTACTAACACAGGATGAGGTAGCAGGCTACCTCGGGAAGCTTGGGCAGCAGTGACAGGCTCTTCACTACTCGCCGGACCGCTTCTCTCACATGTAGGTACGGTATCTGCGGTAAAGGGATATAAGCGAAGCTGTATTCATCAACAGGCAGGGAGTCTCGACTAATTAGGATGATGAGGGTTTCGCGCGGGCGAGGTAAGCCCTATGAGCGGAGGCCCTTGAGCTCTGATGCCTGAAATAGACTCTCCCTGCCAGCCGAGGCAACACAGCTGTCGACAAAGCTGCAGGCGGGACTCGAAGTGATCACCTCCGGCTCACCTCTGTGGCACTGGATCGGGTGGTTAGCCCACTACCACGCTTATTTACCCGTGGTTGCCGGTAAGTAGCTAGTGGATGGCGAGGAGTGTGGGTACCAGGAAGTTCAGGGTGCTGGAGCGTGTTAGCGCTAAGTTATACTGGTGTGAGCAGTGTAATCTCCCGCTGCTCACTAGGCACTGTGGGATCTGCGGGGGTGAAGGGAGGCCCCTCAGGCTGACGCCTCCGGCCGATGCGAGGCCTGCCTTCGGCGTCGAGTATAGGCAGCTTTGGGAATTAATAGAGGAGGAGACGGGGGTGAGAGGGCTCTACCCTAAGCGCAAGGTGGTATTGCTCAACAAGATCCCATACCCCGATGCTGCTGACGAGGTAGTAGTGGACGGCTACGTAATAGGCCATCGCTACTATGACCTCAGCACTGGCAGGTGGAGGTTCAAACCCCTCTACGCTGGTGTCTCGGAAATCTTAAGGAGGAGGGAAGGCTTTTACGCGGTAGTTAACCTGCCCTCTCTGGCTAGGAACTACGAGATACATAGGGATAAAGTTGTGGAGGCGAACCTGCCGCCGAAGGGCTCGCGCCGCTACATAGCTCTGGGGACCACCACCGGCTACGAGGGCGTGGGGATGCTCATCAGGGGAGGGAGGATAAGGGTCTTAAAGTGCTGGAGGGCTAAGCGCTACAGGTGGGGGAGTAAGGACCCGAGCTGGGCTGAGGTCGTTAAAGCCAATGAAGCCAGGCTTAGCCTCCTCGAGCAAGAGGCTATAGAGTTCCTCAGGAGAGTCCATGAAAAGCATGGCCTGCCGCCAGTGGTTTCCTTCAGTGGGGGCAAGGACAGCCTAGTCACTTATCACATAGCTAAGAAGGCGCTGGGGAAGGTCGCTATATTGTTCAATGATACAGGGCTGGAGCTACCAGAGACCCTGAGTTACGTCAAGCAATTCGCTAAGAGGGAGGGAGTTGAGCTGATAGTCGCTGATGCAGGGCTCGCCTTCTGGAGCTCTCTGCGCACTATGGGACCGCCAGCGCGTGATTACAGGTGGTGCTGTAAGGTTGTTAAGCTGGTGCCCATAGCGAAGACAATCCAGGAGCGCTTCAAGGGCGGGGCCCTCAGCATAGTGGGTCAGCGGAGGCTGGAGTCGGCATCTCGAGCTCTGAGCCCTCGAGTCTACAGGAACAGGTGGCTGCCTAACGTCGTGGTCGCGGCGCCCATCGCCTCGTGGACAGCTCTTGAAGTCTGGCTATACATACTTCGAGAGAGGCTCACACCCAACCCCCTCTACTACCTAGGCTTTGACAGGCTTGGTTGCTGGCTGTGCCCAGCCATGGAGGTGGGGGAAATGGAGGCTGTCAAAGCCATCCACCCGGACCTGTGGTCTAGGTGGGAGGAGTACCTGGAGTCCTACGCCAAGGCTCGCTCGTTACCGAGTGAGTGGCTAACTCTGGCCCTGTGGAGATGGCTCATACCACCAGGCGATGTAAGGCGGCTCCTCCGCGAGCAGGAGGCTGCGCTTAGCGCGTTAGAAAGGGGGGTTAGGGTTAAGGTCTGGGAGCGTGCTGGCGGCGTAGCTGTGCGCGTTGAAGCCCCTCTCCACCCCATGGACGCCCGCTCCTTAGCAAATACACTCACAGCGCTCGCAGAGGTCCTAGTGCTCGATGATAAGAGTCTCGAGGTCGGTGGGGCGCGAGTACATATCAGGAGCGTAGAGAATGGGGTTGAAGTGGAGCTCAGGGGTAAGCTCGAGGCTGAAGCCCTCCTCAAGTCGGTGGTGAGGGCGGCATTCTGTATAGGCTGCGGGTCGTGCGAGCTCTGGTGTCCCGAGGAGGCACTGAGGCTCGAGGGGGGCGTCCCGCTGGTGGAGCTTCAGCGCTGTGCACACTGTGGAGTATGTAATAGGGTGTGTCCAGTGGCTGAGTACACTGCTAAACTTATGAGGCTCAGATCTCTTCAAGCTCAGTGAGGCATATCGCGCACTTACCTCGTATCTTCTTGTGGCATATAGGGCAGTACAGCACGTCGCACCTAGGGCACTTGTACATGGTGTCCCCTCGATAGAGCCTCTTACCACAGCGCACGCACCTACCTACCATCAGCAGCTTTGGCACATACGCCATACGCGCCACCTTGACACGTGACCACTAGGTGCGCATTAAAGAACCTTCCGCCAGCCAGCTGGGGGCTCGGCGCGTGCCTTAAATACTCCCGCCATATGGAGGGATGAAGGACCATGCCTAAGAAGAGGAAGAGCAGGGGTCGGCATAAGGGCGGCAAGGGCAAGGAGGCGATGGTGCAGTGTGATGAGTGTGGCGCCCTCCTGCCCAGGTCTAAGGCTGTTAAGATTACTAAGAGGTACGCGCCGATAGACCCTCAGCTGGCTAGAGAGCTGCGCAGTAAGGGTGCTATAATACCCACGTACGAGGTGACGAAGTACCTCTGCATAAGGTGTGCGATATTCCGCGGTATACTTAAGATAAGGCCCGAGGAGGAGAGGAAGAAGAAGGTGCCACTCAGGCCTTGAGTACCTTCTTAAGGCCTCCAGGCTGGGCCTCGCATAGGGCTAGGAGGATATTCCTCGTCAAGGCCTCAACAGCCATCACGAGCCCCGACTTCAGCATTACCGGGCTGGCGTCAGCTGGCAGGATGGACGTAGTAGCGCGCGCCATGATTGCAGCCCTATCCCTCAGGAGCGGGGTGCGGAAAGACGTGCTATTCTGTGCAGTACTGGAGGGCCCTCCAAAGCCCCCCGTGACCATAGAGCTCAGGGGCTGGGAGCTTGAGCGCATGCCCCTTAGCGAGGCGGAAGTAGGCCTTCTCATCCAGAAGCTTCTCAGGGGGGAGACTGTTGGGGGCGCTGCGGTCAGGAGGATCGGCTTTAAGGAGGTGGTATTAGGGCTCCTGGAGCACTTGGGGGTGAGCTGCGTCGTCTACCTCCATGAGCGGGGCATAGACGTGGCGTCGCTGGAGCTGGGGGAGAGGCTGGCGATGATCCTGGGTGATCACAAAGGAGTTGATCCTACAACGGAGGGGTGGCTCAAGTCGCTGGGCGTGAAGTGGGTGAGCCTGGGGCCTACACCTTACTTCACAGAGCACTGTATAACGTACATGAACTACCTGATAGATGGGGGGAGTAGCTAGAGCTTAGGCCTAAGCTCTACTTCAACTCCCAGCCTCCTGGCTATGCGCTCCAACTTCCTACGCGGCTTGCCCACCATGTAGTTGTAGTACTCCTCGCTCACCAGCACTATTACCCTGCCCTCCTCAACTACCTGTATCTCTACTTCGTCATCCGGGAGGTACTTTCTCAAGGCCTTAGCTATCGAGGTCTTTATCCGCTCCTCCCTCGCGCTCTCCCGCTTCTTCACAGGGACCACGAACGTCCTATCGCCGAAGACGTAGAGCTCATACTCAGGCTCGCCTGTCAGGAAGTCCCTAACGACGACTACGGGCCTCGCCAGCTCAGCCTCCCTAAGGCCGTGCGGCACCTTGACGACGGTCGCCAGCTCGTAGACCTTCTTCACCTCTCCATTCTCGATGAATATCACGGTGTCGACTATGGAGGGAATCATGCCCAGCTCTACACGACCCACGAAGCGCTGTATCGCGTCTATTGGGCTCGTAGCGTGAACAACCCCCACCATGCCGACGCCCGCCAGCCTGAGGTCTGCATAGAGCTCGAAGTCCTTCGTATCCCTCATCTCGTCAAAGAATGTGTAGTCAGGCCTGGATAGCAGCAGCACGTCGTGTAGCTCTTCAGACGTGGCGTAACTCTTGGAGTACTGAGTTATCTCGTCGGGTAGCTGCATGTCCCTGGGCGACTCTATCGTCTTAACTACCTTGCCCTTCCTGTAGTAGTACTCGGCCAGCGCTTGAGCGAATGTAGTCTTCCCCATTCCCGGGGCGCCAGCTATCAGTATGCCCTCAGCCTGCTTCTCCAGCCGGCGCAGGAGCTTTGGAGGTAACCTATAGTCCTCGAGGCTGAGCTTGACTAGAGGCCTCACTGCGGTCACCTCGAGACCATCGGAGAATGGGGGCCTCGTGATGACTATCCTGTAGTTCTTTACTTGGAGTATCATCGAGCCAGGCCTCTCACACTCTATGAATGCCCCGTGGTTAGACCTAGCGTACTCCACTATCTCCCTGACTATGTCCTCAAGCTCCTCCCTCCTCATCGGCTCGTCTCTAAGCGTCACGAAGCGCCACTTCCCGGGCTTCCCCATCTTGGCGTAGGGCTTAACTCCCTCCTTCAGGTGGATCGACATCGTGTCATTGGAGAAGAAGCGTTCTAACACGAAGCCGTCGCTACGTGGCGGCTCCAGGTAGAGGACTTCGAGACCTATGCTCCGCGCAGCCTCGGCGTTAATGGGGTCAGATGTGATGAGCACCGCGCCTAGGTCTACCGCGAGTTCACGCACTAGCTCGTCAGGGCTTGAATCCCTGGTCCACCTATAGCCCTCGGGGAGATCCCTGACGTATTCTATGTACAGCTTATCGCTGTTCGAGTCAGCCACCTCCCTGATGCGCTTCAGCTCTCTCAAGCCTACTAGGCCCCTGTTGCTACCCTCTCTCGCCAGTCTCTCGAAGTAGGATACTATCGAGCTGTGTATAACTAGCCTGCCAGCTATTCTGCCAGCTGCCAACGCCTCCTTTAGCGTCCCCGTGACTATGGGGGTGGTATCAGTTATGTACGTCGTCTCCCTCATATCCATGATCGCCTCCTCTTGACAGAAAAGCTTTTAAACTTTCTCCTCCTACCGCGGCGAGAGGAGAGCCGTATAAGCTAGTCGTAATACAAGTGGGCTACCATCGTTTTAGCAGGGACTCATGATTGTTTCGCCCTTATTCAGCCGTGCCGCCCCCTCAATCATGGGTAGCAGGCGTTTTAATCCAGACGTCTACCAGGACTATGAGGGCTTACAGCGCATGGTGGTGGCAGCACTAGCCAAGATGATAAGGTCGACTAAGGGCACGATGCTGACGTTTAACGCGAAGAAGATAGCTGTGATGGCTGGGCTCCCTACCCACCCAGTGGTGTTAACGCTGATTAAGGAGGTCATAGAGCAGATGAGGGCTAGGGGGCTCGTGCGCAGGATCTCCAGGTCCAGTCATGGGGTGAAGTACGCGATAACTAGGGACAGCCCATTCTGGTTGCTCGCCAAGGCGGGTGAGAAGACGCCTATGCTTGAGGTGATAGCCAGGGACTAGGTAATGCGAAGGTTTAACATCTAGCCGCGGCATGGTTTAGCCGCGGCTGGGGGGTGGGCGGCGCTGGAGGTAAGGGGGCGGAGCCCGCTACCCCCAAAGGGGCTTGAGGAACTGATATGCCTCTTAGAGGCTCTTGCGGTAGAAGAGGGGCTCAAGCCCCCCGTAGTTTACCTGCTGATATTCTTCGAACGGGATGAGGAGGTAGAAGAAGGGGAGCTGGTCAAAGTTAGTGATGACGTCCTCATAGGGGAGGGCGTAATAGCTGTCAAGCGCTCCGAGCTCCTGCCACTCGTGGTTGAGAGGCTAGCTCTTGGCTACTACTCGCTAAGCCTATTCAATGAGCTAGGCAGTGTCCCGGTAAGCCGCGCCCAGGCGCTCGTCAGAGGCAGCTTATGGCGCCTCCTGACGCTCCTCTCACGTTAAAAGTAGCTACTCTAGCTGTCGAGGCAGGCAACTACTTTAAGGCTGATATTGCGGTATAATGCGTGGTGAACCTGCACCCCGTGAGCGTGCTTATAGTTACGTTTAAGGCGATCGCGTGTATTGCCACCATCGCAGCCCTCGGTAGGGGGATGAGGGAGTGTAACCCGGTCTACGAGGCAGTCGGCCTGGTTCCTTTTATGATGTTAGTATGGGTAGTGACCGCGTTGAGCGTAATCGCCTGCGAGCTAGGCCACAGGCGTAGTGGGCTCTACGTACTCCTCAGGCCTTATGCTTACTCAATGCTAGTCGGCGCCATCCTAGATGCTGTTCACGACGTTCTTGCCCTCGCTGGGATTGAGAGTCTCCGCCCCCTCCTAACTGATTACCTCCCCCTAACCGCGCTAGCCAGCTACTCGGCTGCACTAGCCTACGTGGTGCTGTGCGATCCTGAGGTTAAAGAATTCATACATTCGCAGTTGCATCAGCACTAGGCATGTCCGATGACTCGGTGAGCTGAGGTGGGCGCTGGGAGTCTTCAAGCCACTCGCCTGCTCTTAACAACTGTGCCAGGACTAGAGGATTTATTGCTCGAGGAGGCAGCCCGCCTACTGCGTACTGTGAAGAGGAGGGAGGTTAGGAGGGGTAGGGTGTTACTAGAGTACAGCCGGCCACTGGAGGCGGGTGAGCTATCTGCTCTTCTATCTCGCTTAGCTCTGGCTGAGAAGGCCTACGTGGTACTCCTCGAGGCCAAGGTTGGGAGCCTTGAGGAGGTGAGTAGAGCTGTGAGGCAAGGCCTCTGCTGCCTCGAGGACCTGTTGAAGCCTCCTGTTTACTTCGCAGTTGAAGCTGCGAGAGTCGGCGAGCATCCCTTCACCTCGCGTGACATAGCCAGGGAAGTGGGCTCGGTTATCCAGGAGTTAAAGCCCTCACCACCAGTCTCTCTTGACGATCCAGATGTACTGCTCTACGCTGAGCTCGTAGGGGATGAATTCAGGCTCTGCGTCGACCTGACACCCTTCATGAGCCTGAAGGATAGAGGGTATAGGGTATACCTGCACCCCTCAGCCTTAAACCCCATAGTAGCTAGAGCCATGTGTAGGATCGCGCGAGTGCAGGAGGGCGACGTAGTAGTGGATCCTATGTGTGGCAGCGGCACCATAATCATAGAGTGCATGCTGGAGGCCCCCAATGCTAGAGGCGTGGGCTGTGATGTAAACCCGGCCCACGTTAGAGGCGCGGCACTGAACGCCCGAGCAGCGGGTATAATGGCTGATTTTGTGGTGGCAGATGTCAAGAGCCTGGCACGCGTCATCCGACCTCCTGTGGACGTTGTAGCTGCTAACCCCCCCTATGGGATCAGGGAGAAGGCTGTGGGAGGGCTAAGGCGGGTCTACGAGTGGCTCTTCGAGGGATCATCTCGAATCTTGGGCGAGGGGGGCAGGCTGGTGATGCTAAGCCCGCTCAGGGGCCTAGTGGAGGAAGCCTGGAGGAGAATTAAGAGGTTAGAGCTCCTTAAACGCAGAGCTGTAGAAGTCGGGGGGCTAAAGGCGTACATATTCCTCTTCGCTAAGCGGTGAGCTAAGCTTTTAAATAGGCGGTTAGGGCTGAGCCCCTGTATGGTCAACGTGAGGTATGTGCCACCCCGCATATTCATAGAGGAGCTGGCCAGGTACCTGAAGGAGAACTTCGAGGAAGTAAGACCACCCGAGTGGGCACTGTATGCTAAGACGGGCAGCCACAAGGAGCGCGTTCCCGATGACCCTGATTGGTGGTATAAGCGGTGCGCGTCGCTGCTCAGGAAGCTCTACCTGTACGGGCCTGTGGGGGTGGAGCGGCTCAGAACCGCTTATGGGGGCCGCAAGGATCTCGGAATGAGGAGAGAGCACTTCAGGAAGGCTGGCGGCTCAGCTATTAGGAAGGCACTTCAGCAGCTCGAGGCAGCTGGGCTAGTGACTAAGGTGGAGGGTAGGGGACGCGCGCTTACGCCCAAGGGCAGGTCGCTGCTGGACAAGCTAGCTTACAGGATATTCAAGCAGATGGCGGTGGAGAGACCCGAGCTGAAAAAGTACATAAGCTGACGCGCCAACTTTAAGGGGGTAGTGCTCATGGAGGGTTACGACGAAGAGCTTGAGGAGATTAAGAGGAGGAAGCTGCTGGAGTACCAGCGTAGGCTAGCTGAGGCAGCGAGAGCTGAGGAGGAGAGAAGGCTTGAGGAGGCTAGGAGGCAGGAAGTTCTGAGGAGGATACTGACGCCCAAGGCCAGGGAGCGGCTAGCGAACCTCAAGATGGTCAGGCCGCAGCTAGTTGAGGCCCTCGAGGCACAGCTGATCCAGCTCGCGTATAGCGGGAGAATAGCCACTCCAATAACTGACGAGGAGCTTAAGAGCATCCTGAGGAGGCTGATGAGCACTCAGAAAGAGATAAGGCTCAGATTTATGAGGAGCTCGCTGGGGTAGGTGGACATGGCTCACTACAAGCCTGCAGCCAAGAAGAGGAGGCTGGCGAGCGCACTCAAGTCAAACTACCAGGTGCCAACATGGGTCATAGTTAAGACGAGGAGGAGGGTCGTGAGGAAGATCAGGAGGAACTGGAGGAGGAGCAGGATGCAGCTGTAATAGGTGGCTACCATGGGTGAGGTAGAGCGTGTATACACGATACCCCTGAGGGATGCCTACACCGCCCCCAGGAAGAAGAGGGCTAAAGTTGCCATGAGGATAGTGCGCGAATTCATTAAGCGCCACATGAAGGTAGAGGTGGTTAAGATCTCGCCTAAGCTGAACGAAATTATATGGTCGAGGAGTGCTGAGAAGCCGCCGCGCAGAGTTAAGGTCAGAGCTAAAGTGGTTGAGGGGGGAGTAGCAGAGGTGGAGCCTGCTGAGGCTGGTGAGTCTTGAGCGTGGAGGTCCTTTACGCGTTCGGGAACCCCAACATAGGAGTCTACGTTGCCATCAGCGACCGCGTGGCGCTGATACCAGCTGATGCACCTGAGAAGGTTGAGCGCGCCTTGAGTAAGAACCTGGGCGTGCGAGTTGTGCGCGCGTCTGTGCAAGACTCTCCCCTTCTAGGGGTTCTCTGCGCCATGAATAGCCACGGAATGATTGTAGGCCGCCTCGTGAGGGAGCGTGAGCTCGAGCTATTGAAGAGAGTCCTCGGCGACGAGATGAATATTGAAGTGCTTGACGTAAAGGAGACGGCGCTGGGAAACCTCGTGCTCGTCAATGATAAGGGTGCTGTGGTAAGCCCGCTGCTCCCGAGGCACGCTGTCTCGAGGATCTCAGATGCACTGGACGTGGAGGCCGTCCAGATGAGGCTAGGCGGATCCTACTTAGTCGGCGCACTAGGCGTTGCAACGAATAAGGGGGTGCTGCTGTGCCCCCTCGCCTCTGATGAGGAGGTGGAGCAAGTGATCGACGTGCTGAAAGTCTCTAAGGGAGGAGTCGGGACTGTGAATAGGGGTAACGTGTTCGTGCGGAGCGGGCTGGTGGCCAATAGCCGAGGAGCGCTAGTGGGCTTCGAAACTACCGGCCCAGAGCTGATGAGGATACAGTCAACCCTTTTCTAAGTCCTCAAGGCTAAGCCTCGACTTGTACTCCTCGAGCACCTCACTAGCTATGGAGTCCAGCGGCTTATAGAGGGCCAGCGGTCTAACTAGGTGAGATACGCTGGCTGATAAGCAGAAGCTGCATATCCCCCTCAGGCCGGCGCTGACATTGCGGCACGTTCTACAGATGGTGAACTCGAGGTGGAACGTTATTCTCCTAACCCCGTGCCTCTCCGCAATTCTCAGGATCCTATTTAGCTGTTCAAATGTCACATAGGACCTAGTCAGTATAGGCCATGCCGACCCTCCTCCCAGCGCCTCCTGGACAGTACCCTCGAGCACTGCTTGCTCTTCCAAGCTTCTCTTAGCTGAGAGGCTGAAGCAGCTGAGGGGGTTAAAGCCCTCAGCGCGCGCCATCCTGTAGAGCCCTTCCTCGGGCAGCACTGCAACTACATCCACTGCCTCGAGGCTCGAGGGTATATGCCTCCAGAACCTCCTAGCTAGCTCAACTAAGCGGGTTAGTGTTAACGTGCCATGATGCATTCTCATAGCTGCCTCAAACCCCGTAAGCGCTAGCTGTGGCTTAAGGACCTCGTACCTCCTAACCATGCCTCTGAGGCTGGAGTCGAGAGAGGGCGTAGGAGCGCTCTCGCATGCCCTCGCGCTCTCCTGAGCGATGAGCTCTAGGAGCTGGAGCGCGTCAACCCCCTTTCTCTCAACTTCGGTGTGAAGAGCGGTGAGAGGGACGCTGAGTCGTAGAGGGAGCACGTAGGCCTCGCCGGGCTCGGGAAGGGGTAGCTCGGCTAGGGAGATGCTTGGGATCTTATCGCCCCGGCTTAGGAGCAGGGGGGTAGGGGAATTTATCACGCGGATCCA